>DAOVXM010000164.1 GCA_030636125.1 Chloroflexota bacterium
GACCTCTCAGAGTTAAACCTGGTACCCGAAATCTACCCCTAAGGATATCAATAATGGACATACCCTACCAACGAATTCAAGTGATCATCAATCCCGCCGCCGGTCAAGATGAACCGATCCTCAATACGCTTAACCGAGTATTCCACAAGTATGGCGTCGACTGGGAAGTCAGTTTAACCCATCGCTTTGGAGATGCAACGCGTTTCGCCAAACAAGCCGTCGCGGATGGCGTTGAACTGGTAGTTGGCTATGGAGGTGATGGCACCCAACTAGAAGTGCTCAACGGTGTTATGGGCGGTGACACTCCCATGGCGATCCTGCCCGGTGGCACAGGTAATGCCATGACCTTTGAGCTTAACATCCCCCACAAACTGGAGCAGGCTGCTGAGCTGGTTTGCCAGAGCCACAATTTACGCAGTATTGACGTAGCCCAGATCGGTGATAAATATTTTATGCTGCGTCTTTATACCGGAGTCGAAGAAAGTGATAGAGCCAGTCGGGAAATGAAGGACCATTATGGCCTTTTGGCGTATGCCGCCGACAGCTTGAATGTCATAAAAAACCCACCCCATGCCCGCTTCCAACTCACGATTGATGGGCAGGAGATCGAAGAAGAAGGTTTTATCTGTTTCATCTTAAATGCTGGCAGCTTTGGCGGAATCGCTGTGCCAACTAATATTGATATCGATGTCAGTGATGGTCTGTTGGATGTGCTGATTATCAACAATGATTTACAATCGATAAGGGCAGCCGCCAGTTTCATGCTGAATGCCGGAACCGCCAAAGCGAATGTGCTCCACTGGCAAGGGCGCGAAGTATCCGTCAACGCCGATCCTGTGCAACCGGTCTGGGTGGACGGCGAGTCGTATGGAGGTACACCATTTACGGCAAAGGCTATCCACAAGGCGGTACGCGTGGTTGTACCCTAGAAACTTTTTGAACTGACAACTCCAAGGTATGATATTCCCCCATTAAAAGATGATTGCATAGTATTTTGGGACTGCAAGCTTTCAAAGTGCTACGCTTTTCATATCTTCACTTCTGTCTCAGCAATCGCGACGAATTAGCCAGGATGCCAAGGTCGGGCAAAGACTGCGCCGCGGCAGCCAGGATGGGAGGCAAATAGCCCAAGGCGGCCAGGGTCAACCCGACCAGGTTGTAGAGGGCCGTGAAGCCGATATTCATCTTAACCACCTTCATGGTGCGCTGGGCAATACGAAACACCTCCGGCACTAGAGTCCAATCCTCGCGCATCAAAGCAATATGAGCAGCCTCAATGGCCACATCGCTACCCGCCGCGCCCATAGCAATACCCACATCGGCTTGGGCCAGCGCGGGCGCATCGTTTACCCCATCCCCCACCATAACCACTTTATGCCCTTGAGCCTGGTACTCTTTCACGATGGTTATCTTATCTTCCGGCAAGAGCTCAGCCCGGTAGGGCACCTGCAGCCTCTGGGCTAAAGCCGCCGCGCTGCGTTGATTGTCACCGGTGAGCAACTCCACATGCTGGATGCCTAGTCGCTGAACTTCAGCTATGGCCTGGGGGACTTCCGGCCTGAGCGTATCGGTTGCAGCCAATAGACCCACCAGATTCCCATCCACAGCAATAAAAGACAGCGTTTTCCCTTGGGATTCAAGCTCTTCCACCACGGTCAAATCATCCCCACCCTGGAGCATGCGCCGGTTTCCAACCGCGACTTCATGCCCATTTACACGCGCCTGCAGTCCCATTCCTGGAAGAGTTTCAAACGACTCGGGCTCCAACAGGGTCAAACCCCGCTCCCGGGCTGCGGCGCGCACCGCTTCCGCCAGAGGGTGCTCGGAGTACCGCTCAGCAGACGCAGCCAGTTGGAGAATTGCCAGTTGCGAGTTAGGATTTGCTGGTTGCAGGTCAGGAAATATGGTTCGATCCGAAATTTTCCCATTTTCAATTCGCAATTCGAAATCCGAAATTCGAATTGTGCTTTCCAGGGCTACAATGTCCGTGATGCGGGGTTTCCCCAACGTGAGCGTACCGGTCTTATCGATCAAGATCACATCAGCCTGATCCAGTATCTCAAGATACTTGCCACCCTTGATCATCAAGCCGCGCTTAGCGCCCGCTCCGATAGATGCTAACATGGCGATAGGGGTCGCCAGGGCAAAAGCGCAAGAGCAGGCAACGACTAAAACAGCCGTTGTCGCCATGGGATCACGGCGGATAATAAACGTCAGCGCGGCGATCGTGGCTACAACCGGCAGGTAAATTGCCGAAAACTTATCAGCGAGGCGCTGCACATCGGCGCGGTGAGCTTCGGCTTCTTCGACAAGCCTGACCACCTTCCCGAAGGTCGTATCCGGTCCAATATGAACAGCCCGCACACGCAGGCTCCCCAGGCTGACCAACGTGGCGGCATACACCCTGGCCCCAGGGCCAGCTTCTAGGGGCATCGATTCACCAGTGATGGTAGCCTGGTCCACCGTGGCATGCCCCCAGGTGACCTCCCCATCGACGGGGATTTTCTCACCAGGCCTGACGATCACTGTATCCCCTGGTTTTACCTGCGCGATAGGGACCTCCACTTCGGCGTCATCTCGCTCGAGGCGCGCCGTTTGGGGCGCCATGGCGGTCAGGTCTTTGACCGCACGCCGGGCACGCTCGGCGGTGAAATGCTCGACATAATCGCCGACGCGCATAAAAAACGCCACCACAACCGCCGTAGCCCACTCACCCACAGCTATTGCTGCGATCACGCCTACCGTCATCAGGGTATGGGCGATGATCTGTCTCTTCAGTGTAGCCCGGACCACATTGCGGAATACAGGATAGCCCACAAGGAGCACAATCGCCAGTCCAACCGGCCACGGTACAACGCCAGTGATCGCTTCAAACAGGCCCAGCCACTCGCCGACCACGACCACGAATACCACCATGCCAAAGACCACGCCCAGCAATCTCATCACCGGGCGCGTGAAGTCTTGGAGCGGTGAACCTTCGACCTGATCCTCTTGGGATGTGGGGACAGAATAACCCGCGCCATCGACCGCCTTCTGAATTTTGGGTAAATCCACTACCCCGGGATCAAGCTGGACGACTGCTTTTTCAGAGGCTAAATAGACCTGCACCGACTCGACACCAGGCAGCCCGGCAATGGCGCGCTGCACATGCATAGTACACTCCGCGCAGTCCATGCCCTGGACAGGGATTTCAAGCGTTTGTAAATCAGGCATGAGCGAATTATAATCCAACCAACCGTAGATCAGACTTTAGTTGATGAGTTACCCATATAGAAAAGGAAATCATTTCATGGTCATGACCTCACGAGAGCGTGTACTAACTGCCATCAATCACCAGGAACCTGATCGCGTCCCTATCATCATCGGCACCAGCAACACCACATCCATGAAGATGCTGCCTTACCGAAAGCTCAAAGAACATCTGGGGATTGAGGCTGAAGATCGCTATATATACAACTGGCCTGAGTTGGGCTCCGCGGCACTGGATGAAAAGACCCTGGGGCGACTGCATAGTGACGCGCGCGGTGTGCTTGACCGCTTTCCAGAGGAGATCTACCGGCGCAACCACAAGCGCCCACCAGGCGCCCCATGCATCGACGATTGGGGCATTGGCCAAATCGAGATTGAGCCTGGAGTATGGTTCCCAGGCTACCATCCGATGTCGGAAGCCAAAACACTCGCTGACATCGAGCGCTACCCCTGGCCCGATATGAACGATGCCTCCCGGGTTGCTCACGTGAGAGAACAAGCCAAAATTTTGGCTGAAGGCAACCAATACGCCATCATAGCTACGCCCTGGTTGCTCTTCCCCTTTGAGCGAGCCAATGCGTTAATGGGTATGGAGAACTTTCTACCACAGCTCATGATGAACCGTGAATTTGCCCGGGCTTTATTGCTCAAGATTACGGATTTATGCAAGACGCTTATGGGGCATTTTCTGCTTGAGCTTGGCGATTATCTCGACATCATCAAGATTGGTGATGACCTGGGCACACAAGAAAGCTTGCTGATATCGCCCAAAACCTACCGGGAAATTTTAAAGCCATTCCATGCCGATTACATCGCCTTCATCAAGGATAATACTAAGGCCAAAGTCTTCTTCCATACCGATGGCGATGTGTTCGACTTGATCGACGACTTTATCGAGATTGGGGTAGACATCCTCAATCCCATCCAAACCTCGGCTGGGAAAATGGCAAACCTGGAAGAACTGAAAAAGCGCTATGGCAAACAATTATGCTTTTGCGGTGCCATCGACACACAACATTTCCTGCCCCTTGGAAGCCCGGAAGAGGTTCGCCAGGAGGTAAAAAGGGTCATCGATATTCTGGGGCCTGGAGGCGGCTATATGCTGGCCCCGGTACACACCATCATGGACGAAGTCCCTCCCGAGAATATCCTGGCGATGGTCGATGCCGTCGAAGAATTTGGGCATTATCCCCTCACTGATTGAGTGCTGATAAAAGTACAGAAGATGCTGTCGGATGAGCAAGCATGTTGCCAAACAAGCCCGTCTCTTATTCATCGCCTTGATCCTGATTACCTGCGCGCGCATAGAAACATCCCATCCCGAGGTTCTAACTCCAATCTCTCGGCCTACAGCTCTTGTCCCTGCGGGCTGGTTCATAATGGGGGAAAATGATGGCAGAAGATCCAACCAGCCACAACGGCGCGTCTATCTGGATGCGTTCATTATCCACGTGACCGAAATAACCCAAGATGACTTTAAATCTTTTGTCAACGCTACAGGCTACCAGGCCCAAGACTGGGATGCCATAGATTTAGAAGGGAAAGGTGACCTACCCATGGTCAATACGCTTTGGAAAGATGCAGATGCCTACTGCCGCTGGTTAGGCAAACGATTGCCCACCGAAGCCGAATGGGAAAAAGCCGCCCGCGGCGAGGATGGGCGTCGCTACCCCTGGGGGAATGATTGGGATCGAAAAAAAGCCAACACCGTAGAGAATGGAGCTGGCGCTGTCCTGCCCGCAGGCAGCTTTCCCGCAGGGGCGAGCCCTTATGGGGTCCTAGATATGGCTGGGAATGCGGCTGAATGGGTCTCGGATTACTACGACCTGGATTACTATAGCTACGGCCCAGATCTTAATCCATCTGGGCCGAAAAAGGTGCTGGATCATGTTTTACGTGGCGGCTCTTACGATTCCAGCGCCGCTCAAGCCACAACATTCTTTAGGGATTCATCCCATTCGGCCAGGCCAAACCCGCGCGCTGGGTTCCGTTGCGCCCGTTCCACCGATGAGCCTGCGAATCCCTAAAAGGGATGAAAGCCTGCTTAGCTTACTCTTTCTCGTACGGTTGCCCATCCGCGGCAGGCATCTGGCCACGACCAACCACGCCAGCCAGCACAATCATGGTGGCGATGTATGGCAGCATAAGCAAGAATTCTGAAGGAATATTGATACCCAGGATAGCCAGCTTGGAAGCCAGAGCATCGGCGAAACCGAATAGCAGGCTGGCCGCAAACGAACCAAAGGGCATCCAGTTACCGAAGATCATGGCGGCCAGGCTGATAAAGCCACGTCCCGCCGTCATCACTTCATCAAAGCGCCCTACCGACCCTAGCGTGAAATAGGCCCCTGCAAAACCGGCCATGGCGCCGCCCAGGATAACCGCCATATAGCGGGTGCGGAAAACGTTGATGCCCAATGTATCTGCCGCTTTGGGATGCTCTCCCACTGAGCGCAGACGCAGTCCCCAGCGAGTGTAGAACAGCCCAACATGGAGAACGATCAAGAAGAAGAACATGGCGTAGACAAAAAAATTGTTTATAAATAGGATGGGACCCACAAATGGAATTTTAGATAGTAATGGGATTTCCCAAGGCTGGAAAATAGCCGGATTGTTCAAATGCTGGTACGGCTGCATAAACTTAGCAGATATATAAGAAGTGATACCGACCGCAAAGATGTTGATCACCGTACCTGATATGATCTGGTTAGTCATGTAAGTGACCGAAAGCACTGCGTGGCCCAGACCCAGTAGAGCGCCTGCAGCAACACCGGCTCCCAATCCAATCCAAATATCGCCGGTGACACTACCGATAAGAGCGCCGACCATGGCCGCAGCCAGCATCATACCCTCGATGGCGATATTAACCACACCAGCGCGTTCACATAACACTCCAGATAGAGCTCCCAAGGTCAGTGGAACGGCTTTGGAAAGCGTGCTGTTGAGCAGTCCTGCCAGGTTGAGCGAATTATCCGCGGCCGACCAGACCAGAAAAGCAAAAATGAAGAAACCAGCCACCAGGAATAATACGAAAGTGGTGCGCGATCC
>DAOVXM010000388.1 GCA_030636125.1 Chloroflexota bacterium
ACCCGGTCTCCAGACCCCTGTACATGTATACCGCCGGAGAACCTACCGGTCAGATAAAAACATATCTGGATTGGATATTGAATGAGGGACAAGTGTTAGTGCTAGAATTGGGCTTTGTCCCCTTAGAATGATGGATCGTATGGTTTACGTAATAAGAGAATTGTTCATTCTAGACTTGTTCCATCCGTATCAGGAGGCCAAACTTGGTTGAGAGCGGCAGTACAAACAAACCTCGTCGCAGGTGGACGGAGTTTGCTACAGAATCACTGATCAAAATGCTGGGTTTCTCCAGCATTGGTATCGTGATTCTCATCTTTCTCTTTTTACTGCGCGAAGGACTGCCCGTCCTATTTGAAGTGCCCTTGGGAAATTTCCTGGGGACACGCTGGTACCCAATTTTAGATCTGTATGGCATCATCCCACTAATCCTTGGCTCGATCCTGGTCACCCTGGTTGCTATCATCATCGCCTTGCCACTCAGCGTGGCGACTGCCGTATTCATGCGTGAAGTAGCGCCGAACTGGCTACGCGAAATCTTAAAACCCATGATCGAAGTAATGGCCGGTATCCCTTCAGTGGTGTTGGGCTTTTTTGGCATGACACTGATCGCGCCGCTTATCCTCGAGTATCTCGGCACATCGACTGGGTTAACAGCTTTCACTGGCGCGCTCATCCTGGCTTATATGTCGCTGCCAACGATTGTCAGCGTAGCAGAAGATGCTCTTGACGCCGTGCCTAAAAGTTATCGAAATGCCAGTTTAGCGATGGGCGCTACACAATGGCAAACCATTTGGCGAGTGGTTGTCCCCGCAGCCCGATCCGGAATCGTCACCGCAGTTATGCTGGGCATGGGGCGTGCCATCGGCGAAACAATGCTGGTGATGATGGTTACAGGCAACGCAGCTCGAATGCCAACCACCTTAGACTCCCTCTTCCGGCCTGTACGCACAATCACGGCTACGATCGCTGCCGAGATGGGGGAAGTAGCCCAGGGTAGCACGCATTATCACGTTCTTTTTGGATTAGGTATTGTCCTCTTTCTTCTGACATTCATCATAAATCTGACTGCTGCAGCTACGATTTTTAAGAAACGGCGGCGAGGGGGGTTGCGCTGATCAACCGCTATTGGACCCAACGCATCGGCTATGCCATGCTTGCCTTTGCCACGCTCCTTGTGGTCATCCCAATTCTTCTCGTTATCATCTCCATTTTTATCCGGGGAATCGAGGCGATAAGCTGGGAGTTCCTGACCGGGATGCCGCGTGATGGGATGAAAGCCGGAGGCATTTTCCCCGCAATCGTGGGCACATTGCTGCTCATGTTAGGCACAGCGCTGGTAGCGATCCCAGTAGGGATTGGTAGTGCCGTCTATCTGTCCGAATATGCACCTGATAACCGCTTCACCCGCTCCATCCGGCTTGCGATCATCAACCTGGCTGCCATTCCCTCCGTGGTCTACGGGTTATTCGGGTTGGGCTTGTTCGTTATTTTTCTCCAGTTTGGCACCTCAATCCTGGCAGGCTCGCTGACACTGGCGATCATGACCTTACCCATCATCATCAGCGCGTCTGAGGAAGCCTTGCGGGTTGTACCAACTGAATTCCGAACCGTCAGCTTTAGCCTGGGAGGCACACGCTGGCAGGGTACTCGCAATGTCGTGCTTCCACAGGCGTTACCGGGCATTATCACCGGTGTAATGCTAGGGTTGTTACGCGCCGCTGGTGAAACAGCTCCGATCCTTTTCACTGTAGCAGCCTTCTATTTACCGAGATTGCCAAGTTCGATCTTCGACCAAACAATGGCTCTACCTTATCACCTGTATGTCATCAGTACACAGGTGCCAGGTATGCCATTGCAGATCCAATACGGAACGGCTCTGGTACTGCTGATATTGGTGCTGTCCTTGAACATCATAGCTTCCATTATCCGCAGCTACTTCCGCCGGCGAAGACAATGGTAACAAGATGAATCCAAATCAAGACCAGCCCAAAATTCAGATCCAAAATCTGAGCTACGATTACGATGGCCAGCAGGCCTTGCAAGATATCAGCCTGGATGTGCCCGCCAACGAGATCACCGTTTTCTTCGGCCCGGCTGGTGGCGGTAAATCCACATTACTGCGCCTCATCAACCGGCTGAACGACCTAATTGATGATACGGATATGAGCGGTCGTATCCTCCTGGATGGCGGCGATATCTATACGCCAGGTACCAACGTCAGCGACCTGCGCAGGCGTGTGGGAATGGTCTTTGCTCTTCCGCTCCCCTTACCAGGCACAGTGCGCTCTAATGTCGAGTACGGACCCAGGTTAGCAGGGATCAAAAACAAGACCATATTGGATGAGACTGTACAAAACAGCCTGACTCAGGCAGCCTTATGGGATGAGGTTAAAGACCGCCTGGATGCCCCAGCCAACTCCTTATCCGGCGGCCAACAACAACGCTTATGTATCGCCAGAAGCCTGGCGCTAGAGCCTGAAGTGCTCCTGCTAGATGAGCCCACTTCCGGACTCGACCCTATCTCCACAAGCAAGGTTGAAGAGTCTCTATATAAATTAAAGGAAGAATACACCATCATCCTAGTCCCCCATAGCATCGAGCAGGCAGCTCGCACTGCCGATTCTGCAGCTTTCTTCTTGATGGGCGAGCTGATCGAGTACAGACCTGATAAAGATATATTTACCGCAGCTAAAGATCCTCGCACGGAAGAGTATATTACCGGCCGGTTTGGTTAGCGATACCAGGATATTCAAAGCTGTTGAGAGCGCCCCTCTTTCGCTTCAGCATAACGGATAAAAATGAGCAAGCTAAGCATACAAAATCTGAACTTCTACTACGGTGACTTTAAGGCTTTGAAGGATATTAGCCTCGAAATCCGGGACCGGGAAATCACAGCCTTGATTGGACCCTCGGGTTGCGGGAAATCCACATTCCTGCGTTGCCTTAACCGTATGAACGACACCATTGCTGGTATTCGTGTAGAAGGGCAAATATTGCTCGATGGTAAGAATATCTATACCCCTGGCACTGATGTCATCAGCCTGCGCAGCAGGGTTGGGATGGTGTTCCAGCGCCCCAATCCTTTCCCCCAATCCATCTATAATAATGTGGCCTATGGCCCGCGCGTGCTGGGCTGGAATAAAGGCGCAGACCTGGATGATATTGTGGAAAATAGCCTGCGCGGCGCGGCACTTTGGGACGAAGTCAAAGACAAGCTCAAACAAGACGCCCAATCATTATCTCTTGGAGAGCAGCAACGCCTGTGTATTGCGCGCGCCATCGCTATCAAGCCCGAGGTCATTTTGATGGACGAACCCTGTTCTGCCTTAGACCCGATTGCGACCTATGAAGTCGAGGAGCTGATGCGTTCCTTGAAGGAAAACTACAGCATCGTCATTGTCACCCACAGTATGCAGCAAGCCGCGCGCGTTTCTGATTGGACGGGTTTTTTCTGGCTGGGTGAAATGGTGGAATATGCCCCAACTGGAGACCTCTTCACAACCCCGCAACACCAATTGACCCAAGATTACATCAGTGGGCGAGCAGGATAAACACAAGAACATCGCACCCCTATCTCCTTCAGTCAGCTCTGCCACCCCCACCTTCCATGAAGAAGTAGGCCGGGCGATTTATTTCGCCGATAAACCATCCCAGCGTCATTGGAATTGGCTTGCCCGCGCTATCTAGTTGCTGAGTCTCCAACAGCCGGTTGAGCTCATCAGGTTACACGATGCGGTCGTCAATCTCCCAGGCGTGATCAAGCACATGCCAAGCTACCCGGCGGACAAAATATCGCGGTGGCCATATAATTCCACCACGTGGGCCTTGCTCTGGCAGATCTCCATTAACCCCAACTTCCAGTGCGTTTAGTATTGC
>DAOVXM010000040.1 GCA_030636125.1 Chloroflexota bacterium
ACCGCCTCAATGATTTCGGCAGCCAGCAACGTCGCCATACCGCTATCGAGAGTCTCTCCCAAATAGGGTGTCCAATGTTCGCTCGAGGGGATGGGATGCAACAGAGAGCGAGCGTGTTGGATTATCGGCTCCAGTTGGCCAAGTTTGGTTACCTCAATACCGGTCATGCCGTAAATCGTGGGCAAGTGGTAAGCTGTATTGGGGAAAGCTACCGGTATATCTGGACCTTTCTCCGTTAGAGCCCGTTGCAGCATGAGTTCGGCTTCAATGACAAGGGCATTAGAGCCTCGGATTGCTCGCGTTGCAATATATCGTGACATTGTCTAACCTCCTAACTAATCTGCCGCCACGCCGTAGATCGCTTCCCGGCGCTCCATGAGTGGCAGCTCTTCTAGTTCTATCATCCGGGCGTCCCCGCTACGACCGAATCGTTCCGGATCATATTCAGGCAACCCCAAAGCAGCCCGTTTCTTGTCAATATGCTCCAAGGTTTTACGGATCATTTCGTCAGGGTCTGGGATAAATTCCATCTTGCCGCCGTAGAGCTTCTCCCATCCCTCGCTAATGTAATCGGAAACAACATCGCTGTCAGAAACCCGGTCAGGCATACCGCTGATGGGCGACGAACCACCAAAGATGACGTAAGCCCCGGATGCCATGCAGTACGTACCGATCGACAGCGCTTTTTCACTCATCCATTCAGGTGCCAAGCCCACTGCGGGGACCTGGTCTATGTCATCACCCAGGCCTCCCTCTTCGACCACCTGAGTAAGTACAGTCAGGATACGGCTGTTGTCCACGCAGGATCCCATATGCAGTACGGGCGGTATGCCGATTGTTTCACACACCTCGCGTAACCCATCACCAACCTGATCTAAACCGGCCTCTCCGAGTAGGAGTCCCTCCTTAGCGCAGGCAATCGCGCCACAACCGGTCTCCACGATCAATACATCCTGTTTGAGCAACTCTTTGGTTACGTAAGCGTGGAGGAAATCGTGTTGGCTGCGAGGGTTGTTGCATCCGACGATAGCAGCTACACCGCGGATTCGCCCGGATATAATAGCGTCATTCAGGGGGCGGAAGGAAGCCCGGTATGAGCCTCCGAGCATGTAATTTATATATTCATGGGAAAAACCAGGAATTAAGTCTTCGCGCACATCCGGGATTTGAATCTCGCCACGATTTTTGTAATTATCAATGGCGTGGCGCAGAATTTGCTTGGCTATGGTCAGGGCTTTATGCTCGTCAAACTCGATATGCAAAGCACCCTTGATCTTCACCTTAGGGGAAGTGGTGATGATTTCTGTGTGGAAGTTTTCGGCCACTCCCACCAAAGCTTGCATGATACATTGTACATCCACAACCATGGCCTCGACTGCGCCGGTTAGAATGGCTAACTCCTGCTGCAGGAAGTTCCCTGCGGCGGGGATACCCTGGCGCATCAAGATTTCATTCGCCGTGCAGCAGATACCCGACAGGTTAACGCCCTTGGCCCCAGCTGCTTTGGCGTACTCGATGATTTCTGGCGTTTGGGACGCAGCCACAATCATCTCGCTGAGGGTTGGTTCGTGACCATGAACTACTACGTTGACGTAATCATCTTTGAGAACACCCAGGTTGGCTTGCCCTAAGATGGGAGCCGGTGTCCCAAACAAGATATCGGAAATATCCGTGGCGATCAAACTGCCACCCCAGCCATCACCAATAGCAAGGCGAACAGCATGCTGGAGGATATGCTCTGGATCTTGATCGTCACCGACGTGCGTACGATGTAAAGCCTCAACGACCTCCCGATCAACCCCGCGCGGCATCACGCCGGTTTCTTCCCATAGCTTTTGTCTTTTTTCAGGAGCGCGCTCTGTCAACACGATTTTGCCTTTCTGCTGCCCAAACTGGGCTATGTAAAGATCAGCCAGATCATTTGCAATTTCCTCTGGGGAACGTCCCTCGATGGGGATGTCGTAATATGAGGCGGTGGTACGCAGCTTGGCGACATCACGGATCACGTAACCTTCTGTTTCGCCATTGGCGACCGCTTTGAGCGTAAACGCCATATCACGTCCATGATCGGAGTGAGCTGCAGCGCCTGCTGAAATGGCACGAATAAAATTGCGAGCCTGTATGGTATCAATTGTCGCGCCACACACACCGGTCTGGCCTTCTTTAGTAAGCCGGCATGGACCCATACTACAAATTTTGCAGCACATCCCAGCAGAACCGATGTTGCATGGAACCATATCGTCCGCGCGAGTAAAGGCAGTGCCTATACCCAGCTCCTCAGCTCGGATTATCATTTCTTGGGCTGCTGGATCTATGCTTTGTTCTTCAGGTGTTCTTCTCTTTTTCGGCATCGATAAGCTCCTTAATCTTCATCCATACTTCTAATAGGTTCCATACCAGGGCAAGGCCATAAGCCGCGTCCCTCGAAGCTAACATTTTGACCAAAGCTCACGACATTGCCGGTTTGTTCATAAGCCTCTGTATGACGGAAGAAGGGCTCATTGCCATTCCCCTCTGTAGCTGGCACATTGGTTTCCTCAGGGATTGGTAGCTCGCCGATGTAGCCCGCCTTATCCAACTCGGCTGTGATCGTCTCTGGATCAAGTTTCTCTGGGTCATAGCTAATTTCGGCAGCGCGGAAACTGCTACTGGCATAAACATCCTCAATACCTGGTAGTTCCAATAAAATACGCCGAACTTCTACAACATGGTGATCCCCATACATCGCTGGAAGATCGAGAGTAAGTTTTTCCATGGATTCCTTCCTTTACCTTTCTAACTTATCCTATTCTTGATGTTATTAAAAACTTAAACGAAAAAGTGATCTGGTGTTGGTAGCGAACAAAAAACCTACCAGATTTGAATTGCGTCTGTGGGGAGCTGTTCAGCTACTCTTCCCTCATGTGATAAATTCTCTTTTCGTCACCCACTATAGCAAAGATGTTTTTGAAGCACAAGTGACATTTATTACTAAATTTATACGAATAGTTTTCTTGTTTTGTCACATTAATCATATTCTTTGATAGAAAAATCATTGTTTACCTATAAGTAAGGGCTTATGTTCTCATCCAAAAGAGGCATACCCGCTGATCCCAAAGATCTCGGAAGTTTCTTGAATTTATAGTTGTTCTTAAATTGGATATTGCTTGACTCGCTTCCCCCACTCCACCTTTTAACTGAGCTTCATCCTGTCGAAGCATCCACAGGCACGACAACCTCGCTTGTCTCAATTATTTCAGCTTTTAACGAGCCATGTGAGGCTTCACTAAGCCCAGCCTGAAATGATTGGTAGCGTTCGATGGCAAACCTAGCCGTCACAGTCACATCTGCAGCGAAATCCTCATCCAGGATCTGACCGTGGAATTTCTCGATTAATAAACGCAAACGCTCAAACCAAGAGTAAGGGATAACCACCATAACAGTATAGGAGGGTACCCGTTCAGCTCTTGGGGTAATATCTAAAACGGTCCGTACCGCATCACTATAAGCACGCACCAACCCACCCGTTCCAAGTTTGGTGCCACCGAAATAGCGCGTAACTACCACGGCTGCATCTCCCAAACCACTGCCCTGCAATACAGCCAAGGTGGGACGCCCAGCGGTACCGGATGGCTCACCATCATCATTACAGTGGGTGATCACCGAAGCACCATGGCCAACAACAAAGGCAGGCACATTGTGACTGGCATCCGAGTATTTGATCTTAATTCGGGTTATGAAATCTTTCGCTATATCGACGCTAAACACAGGTTTTATCGTTGCAATAAAACGCGAGTTCTTTACAATAATTTCCGCTCTTGTTTCACTAGCCGGGATCAAGTAGCGCTTCATGTCCATAATTAGATTTTTATCAAACCATCGTATTCATCAAGGGGATTGTAAAATAACGTGAGTATTGTGATAAGGGACTCCAATTAAGATAAACTTGTGTTTACCATGATCCAAGGGTATCAAACAGGAGACGCCCCAATGGATAGTTTAGTCGATGTTTTCTGCGATCCGGAAATTATTCCATCCATCAAGAATCCCAATAAAATGATTACTCGTAATTACATAACTTATAAAACCTCAAATCTCGATAATATTTTACACTGTTATAGAGTTATCCAATCGTGATCACGAAGACATTTCACGAATCAGAATAGCTATCTCAAGTAATTTCTTAATTGAAGGAGACACATATTTGATTTCAATAAGGTGATTATTGACGTTCCCTGAGATTTATAATACACTCGCAAAAGTTCCATGTTACCTACAACCTTCTTATCTGTATTCTTCTTTTCCTTTGTTATCGCAATAGGTGCTGTAGTTTTCCCAGGACCAGTATCAACATCCATTGTCAGCCAATCACCCCGGCGAGGTTGGTTAACCGGTCCATTAGTTGCCACCGGTCACATTTCGCTAGAGTTAATCATGGTAATCCTACTCACCCTTGGCTTGGGAGTTGGTCTAGCTAATCCCACTGTTCAGATTGTGATATCCATTTTGGGTGGTGCCTTGTTAGCCTGGATGGGTCTGGCGATGATTCGCGATACTTGGCAAAGAAAGATCAAATTACCCAGTAGAGAAGTTGGGGATGTCGCCATGAATACAAAACAATTGATTGGTCTAGGAATGATCGCCACGATCAGCAACCCATTCTGGTACGCTTGGTGGGTGACAGTTGCTGCAGGTTACTTGTATCAAGCAAAAGAAGTCGGCTTGGTCTTGGTTCTTGCCTTCTATTTAGGCCATATTACAGTCGATTATGCCTGGGATACAATACTTTCTACAATTATTGGCAATGGCAGCAGATGGATGACCGATAAGGTATATCGGCTCTTGATTTACGCTTGCGGCGCCTTTTTCCTATATATGGCCTGGGTATTCTTAATTCAGGGTATATCGAGATTGATATGATCAAAATCAATAAGTTAGCAATATGATTGCCACCCATCTCGACCAGGTATCATTTACATACGCTTCAGAACCCGTCTTCGAAAATATTACCTGGAAAATCCACACGAACCGTTGCGCGGGATTGATCGGTCCTAACGGTTGCGGCAAGAGTACTCTATTAAAGTTAATAAACGGCGAGCTGATTAACGATTCGGGCTTCATATCGCGTAGCAAGGGGCTCGAAATCGGTTACTTGCCGCAGGAACTTCACTTCAAAGATGGTCATGATGTCTTAAGTGAAGTTATGTATGCAGTTCCGGAATTAACCCGGGTTGAAAAAGAACTATCACGGGTTGAAACTAAATTATCCGATCCGGCTGTTTATGGTAATGAAAAGACTTTAACGCGCGAATTGGAACGGCAAGAAAGGTTACTCAAAGAATACACACAGTTAGGCGGTCCAGGATTCGAGGGAAATGTACGCGCTACCCTATATAGCATGGGCTTCGGCGAAGCCGATATGAATTTACCTATGGACGTACTCAGTGGCGGACAAAAGAAGCTATTAGGGTTAGCGAAATTATTAATGTCCAGACCTGATCTCCTGCTATTGGATGAACCGGATAACCACCTTGATATTAACGGGAAATATTTCCTTGAAAAATTCATACGCTCATATACCGGCGGAGTGATCATTGTTTCACACGACCGCTTCTTGATGGATCTGGTGGTTGACGAAATTGTTGAACTCGAAGATGGACACCTTACTCATTATCCCGGTAATTATTCAGAATACGCCTTCGAAAAACAAACTCACTTGCTACGCCAACAACAACTATTTCAAGCACAACAGAAAGAAATCGTTAGACTTGAACAGTCTGCCAAACGCCTGCTAACCTGGGGAAAAATCTATGACAATAATAAATTTATTCGCCGTGGTCAAAATATCCTCAAACGTCTGGAACGTATGGACCGAATTGAGAAACCCATAATAGAACGTAAACAGATGGACCTGGAGCTCAAAGGCTGGCGTGGCAGCAATAAGGTGTTGGAAATCGTTGAATTGAATAAGGGGTTTTCTAATCCAAACGAATGTTCGGGTGACATCATTGTCTTGACTGGGCTCGACTTACTCATCTGGCGCGGTGAACGCGTCGGTCTGGTTGGACCTAATGGTGCTGGCAAGTCATTGCTCTTCCGCTTGATACTCGGTCAAGATGCTCCTAGCAGCGGAACTATTACGATAGGTCCAAGTGTTAAAATCGGCTACTATTCCCAACATCATGAAACCTTGGATTACGATGCCACCTTAATTGATGCTGTCCGGCAGACAGCACCTTTATCCGAGACACGCGCGGTTGCCTTTCTGAACCGCTTCCTATTCAGCTACGAACAGCAACGGGAAATCGTGAGAGATCTCTCCGGCGGTGAACGCAGCCGTTTACAGTTAGCATTGTTGATGTTATCCGGTGCCAATTTTCTATTATTAGATGAACCAACCAACAACCTGGATATTGCCTCAGCCGAAGTACTAGAAAACGCCATATCCGATTTTGACGGAACTGTGTTGGTCATCTCCCACGACCGCTACTTCCTGGACAGAGTGGTAGACTGTATTATCGAACTTGAACAAGGGGAATTGACCGAATACGCAGGTGGATATAGCGATTACTATACAGCTCGATCAAATATTCAAATGTAATTATGCAATCGGCGGATTGCATGTGATTGGCGGTTTTGTGATCAGTCTTATTTCAAAATATATCCCACCAATCACATAATTGTATGAAACTTGAGTTTATGATTTAACTAATATCTAAGTGAATTATACGAAAGAAGGTATGCGTGGGTGCAAACGCACTCAAGCATACCTTTATTCGGTAATCTTTGTAGAATGAATGTGGATTTAGTGTTTCATGCCTCGCCAACCCTGACACCCCCCCAGAAGGCGACGTAATTCTTGATCTTTTTCGCTGAATAACTGGGTGTCGGGTAATACCAGGCAGCTCTCTTATTGACTTCCCCATCTACATGTACATCGAAATAGCTTGCCATACCCTTCCAAGGGCAAACTGTGTGAGCATCACTCTTAACGAAATACTCTTTTTTAATCGATTCAGGTGGGAAATAGTGATTGCCCTCGACCACCACCGTATTATCACTTTCAGCGATCACTACATCTTTCCAAATTGCATGTTTCATTTTTAATCTCCTTATATGATATTTCGCAATTAAGACGCGGGACATCTTATAAATCTTACATAATTGATTATGGACGTTATATTGACGAAGATAACCATCTTATTGGCAGCATGTGATGGAGAAGTACTATTCTAGGCATTAATATTTACGCTCCGTAGATCGAACCGGTCGAAGTGCGACGCCATATTGATATAGTTTTCCAAAAACCTAATCCATTGTGCATTGCTTGCACAATGGCTATTATGCCGGATATAATCTTGATGGATGAACCTGCCTCAGCCCTGGATCCGATCGCTACCCTGAAAATTGAGGGACTAATGCTTTATCTGTCAATCATTACACGATTACCGTCGAAACACATAATAAGCAACAAGCCGCACGCGTTTCTGACTATCCTGCATTCTTCAACATGGACGAAGATCGTGCTGGATCCTTGATGGAATATGGTAAAACTGATATGCTATTTACAAATCATCAAGAGCAAGTCACCGAAGACTACTGCTTTGTCCAGGATGAAAGTTCCATTCGATACCCGGGTTACTACACCCTTGACAAAGCTTAAAGTGTTCCGTCCGCAATCTATTCTTACTTAACAATCACATTTAACAAAACACTACATCACTGGACGTTTTGGTTAATCTATCTAATATCAAAAAGGAAATTGATAATGCCAAGAGAAATCCTTGACCATAAAATTCAACACCTGCTTGATGAAATACTTGTCCTGGACAGTATGGTTGAACAAGCTTTAACCGAAGCCGTAGATGCACTCAAACGTCGCGATGTTGAGAAAGCAAAACGGATCTATGAAGGGGATAAAGAGATCAATAACAAGCGTTTTGAACTGGAAAACGAGACCATGATCACGATTGCCACCCAGCAACCCATAATGGGTAGTGACCTGCGCCTATTAGCTTCAATCCTTGAAGTAACCGGTGAACTAGAACGTATGGGTGATTATGCAAAAGGTATCGCAAAAATATGTATCATGACGGGAGATCAACCCCCAGTCAAACCCTTGATCGATATACCTCGTATGCAGGAAATCGTCGTTAGTATGCTTCACAGAGCAATCGAGGCTTTTATCGCCCAAGATGTTGAAGCAGCTCAGCTCATACCAAAGGAAGATGATGAGGTTGATGCTTTATACATCCAAGTCTATCGTGAATTAGTCACTGTTATCCTTACCAATCCCTCCACAATTGATGGAGCAAATTTTTTAATGTGGGCGGCGCACAATTTAGAGCGGATGGCGGATCGGGTAACCAATATATGTGAACGTACCATCTACGTCGCAACTGGCGAGATGAAAGAGATTGATGTCTCAGATGATGAGCTCAAAATATCAAAGTTCAAAACTTAGAACCGTCCTCTTTCTCTGTACTGGAAATTCTTGTCGATCCATGATGGCTGAAGCAATCATTAATGCACATTTCGGGGATAATTGGGAAGCCTCAAGCGCCGGTACCAAGCCAACCGGTTACGTTCATCCCATGGCCATACAAGTTTTAACTGAAATTGGTATCAATCACCAAGGTCGTTCAAAGCATGTTGATGAATTTATGCAGACCCATTTTGACCTTATAGTTACTGTATGCGATAACGCCGTAGAAACCTGCCCGGTCTGGCTCGGGACTGAGCCACGTGTTCATCTTGGATTCCCCGATCCTGCAATAGTAACTGGTAATGATGAATTTGTTAAAGCTGCATTTCGCCAAGTACGTGACGACATTATCCAGAAAGTTCCTCCAGCATTGGATAAAGCTATCGGTTAAGCTTCTAAATATTCTACGCCACATTAATTGCAGAGAAAAAAGAACTGGTTCGCGACCAGCTTTAATTATTTAACTTCTCGAGACTTACAGTAATGTAAATTCTCCAAATTATGACAATTTCAGGATGTAAATCAATTGCGTACCCAGTCAAAAGCTATTAAACTATACAGAAGAACAAATGTGAGGTGCGTATGAAAGTGGTTAGCATTATTGCCTATATATTAGCTGGGATCTTGATTATATTCGGTGTTCTTTTTATACTCGCAGCTTTTGGGGAAATTTTTAATCCTGGCTGGCTCTTGACTGGTTTGGTGCTGGTTGCGATTGCTTTTGGATTGATTTTTGCCGGCTACTATATTGGACGAAGAGCAAAACAAGCAGCCCAAGAAAGCGTTACCTTAAATATAGATCTTTCCGGTGATGTCAATTTAGATATGCTTAAATGCCAGTCATGCGGGGGCGATTTAACCATGGATAATATCCAGATGGTTGCAGGTGCCCCAGTAGTTAATTGCCCTTATTGCAATACGACCTACCAACTTACAGAAGAACCGAAGTGGTAAAGCCGTAATCAAGACACTTTATTCCAGGAGAGTATTTATGAGAAAAAGATTGGTCAGTCTCCTCCTCCTTGTTATTGTCCTAGTCATACCGGTCAGCGTCTCAGCTCAAACGTACTCATTCAGCCTTGACCAGTTAGTTGTACATGTTTTCTGGAATGATGATGGCACAACTTCAATTGATTATGTCTTCGTTTTCTCGAACGACAGCTCCGCCTCACCGATCGACTACGTAGATGTTGGTTTACCCAATTCTAATTTTGAGGTTAGTAGCATATCCGCTGATGTTAATGGCAGACCAGTTAGTGACATATCTCGTTCTGGCTACCAAGGGTCTGGAACCGGGGTTGCAGTTGGACTGGGTAGTGATGCCATTCAGCCAGGCTCTACGGGTACAGTTCACGTATTTATCGGCACAGTGCGCGATATGCTCTATCCGGATGACCTCGGCGATGACTACGCCAGCGCAGTCTTTGCCACAATGTATTTTGGTTCACAATATGTACATGGAAATACAGACATTACCGTAGTTTATCATCTACCACCGGGTGTTGAACCTGAGGAACCTCGCTGGCACCAGTCTCCTAGCGGTTGGCCATCTGAACCAGAAACCGGCTTCGATAATGCCGGTAATATCACCTATACATGGAGAAATACCAACGCTAACGGATACACGCAATATACATTCGGCGCTTCCTTCCCCCTACAATATGTCCCAGCGAATGCTATCGTCCGACCCAGCTTTTGGCAAATGCTCGGTATCGATCCGGATGACCTGATCGGATTTTCATTCTGCGGCTGTATTGGAGCCATCATTTTGCTAAGCATGGTTTTCTCCATCCGCAGCGCCCAGAAACGCAAGCTTAAATATTTGCCACCAAAGGTCACCATCGAAGGTCATGGGATCAAGCGTGGTCTTACCGCTGTTGAAGCGGCCATCCTGTTAGAGCAGCCTATGGACAAAATCCTGACTATGATCTTATTCTCTGTAATCAAAAAAGAGGCTGCAAGCGTGACTTCTCGCGAACCGTTAAAACTAAAAGTCGCCAGCCCCCCACCTGAGGGTTTGCGCAAGTACGAGCTGGCTTTCCTGAAGGCTTTCCAAAAGCCAAATAAACGTGCCCAACGAGCTGCATTACAGGATATGATGGTCGGACTGATCAAGAGTGTCCAAAAGAAGATGAAGGGTTTCAGCTTTAAAGAAACAGTGGCTTACTACAAGAAAATAACCGAAAGAGCGTGGGGTCAAGTTGAAGCCGCTAACACGCCTGAAGTGAAAAGCGAGAAATTTGAAGAGAACATGGAGTGGACCATGCTCGATCGGGATTACGATGAAAAGACTCGCCGCGTTTTCAGGACTGGGCCAGTTTTTGTGCCAATCTGGTGGTCGCGATATGACCCCACCTTCAGGCCTAGTGCCTCTCCAGGTTTACCAAAAACAACGGTCTCAGCACCCTCGAAGGGCGGTGGAGGCGTATCTATGCCAACTTTACCTGGAAGTGCTTTTGCTGCTGGAATGGTTACCGGAGTGCAAGATTTCTCCAGTAGTGTTGTGGGTAATTTGAGTGATTTCACGAACAAAATCACCAATAAGACCAATCCTGTTCCGAAATCAACCAGTAAAGGATGGAGTAGCGGTGGTGGTGGAGGTGGTTGCGCTTGTGCGTGTGCTTGCGCGGGTTGTGCCTGCGCATGTGCTGGC
>DAOVXM010000483.1 GCA_030636125.1 Chloroflexota bacterium
ATCACTGGTCCCGGCAGAAGACCCGAGAACCAGTTGAACAACTCATAGGGTGGAAACGGCTGCCTAAGGATTTGCTGACCCAAGTACATCAGTACAATCAAGGGCGCGGTGATAAGCGCTCCAACCAGGGCACCCATAGTTATGCTTTTACTCTTCATCGATCACCTACCCTCCAAAACAGATTCTACTGTTGATGTCTATAACGATCACCGTGAAATATCATCTTTCGCTCTCGTGAGAATCTCAGTCTTACCAGATTACTCGATCTTCGAGTGCCGTCATAAGCTAATTTATCTTGGATGACTATATTATAGAGGATATCCCTCTCAGATTAAGCACGTATGATGAAATTATTACAACATCCTTACAGACAGCAATATTAATCCCACCAAATCCCGCTTATAATAGTTATATATGAAAAGGCGAATTCTATTTCTTTTCTCACTTGCAGTTCTTTGTCTGCTGCCCGTATCTACCCAGCGAGCGACAGCTCAGGAAGATATACCGATCGTGCTGTTGCTGACTGCCGAGGGTGCCCTAACCCCTTCCATGCAGGGTTACCTGGAGCGCGGTCTGCAGTCCGCCCAAAACCAGGGTGCCGAAGCATTAATCCTGATGCTGGACACTCCCGGCGGCAGTGTTGACCTGATGACCGAGATCGTGCAGGTGATGCGAGGCAGCAGCGTTCCGATCCTGGTTTATGTTGCCCCACAAGGCGCCATCGCCGGCAGCGCAGGCACGATCATCACTCTGGCTGGTCATGTAGCTTCTATGGCACCTGCAACGGCCATCGGGGCCGCCAGCCCAGTGGGAGGTCAGGGTGAAGACCTGGGAGAAACGATCGAAGCCAAGGAGAAAAATATCCTCAAAGCCCTGGTGCGCTCCCTGGCTGAAGAGCGCGGTGCCGAAGCGATCGAAATCGCTGAAGAGACCATCGAATCCGCTGCGGCCATCTCCGCCACGGAAGCGCTTGAGATCGGCCTGATCGATTTCATCGCTGACAGCGTTCCCGATTTATTACGCCAGGTGGACGGCTTTCAGGTCACAACAACTGAAGGGACACGGACTTTAGACACCGCCGACGCCCTGGCTATCCCCTTCAACCCATCCTTCATCGAGAGTCTCTTGGGAGTGCTGACCAACCCCAATATCGTATTCCTGCTGTTGACGGTTGGTGTACAGGCTATCCTGATCGAGCTCTCCAGCCCCGGCGGATGGATCGCAGGTTTCATCGGCGCGGCCTGTCTCGCCCTGGCTGCATACGGGTTGGGTGTACTGCCGGTTAACTGGTTTGGGCTGATCTTCCTGGCTATCGCATTCGTCCTTTTTGTCCTGGATATCAAAGCCCCCACCCACGGTGCCCTGACCGTTGCCGGAGTAGCTTCGCTGATCGTGGGCTCTCTGGTGCTATTCAATTCACCAGGCACGCCCTCTTTTCAACGCGTTTCCGTGCCGCTGGTGATCGGGGTTTCGCTGGCCACCGCGGCCTTTTTCTTCACCATATTGATGATCGCCCTGCGCGCCCAAAGAGCACCTATCCGCACTGGTTTAGAATCCTTGATCGGCCGCACCGGCACTGTGCGCAGCGCAATCTCGCCGGTCGGTTCCGTCCACTTCGGCGGAGAACTGTGGACCAGCGAACTCGCTGAGGGAGAAGACCCGATCCCCGAAGGAGCCGAAGTGGAAGTCATCGGCGCCAAAGGAGTACGGATCATCGTCCGCAGAACGCAACCCTGAGGCAAAAAACTACTCAATCCATATGAAGGAAGATCCTTTGCTGGCTTCCATTATATTCATAATTCAAAATTTGATTGGATAATTTCACTTCATGTATAAAACAAATTGCCATAAATGACGAAATATCACAAAATTCTAACAACCACAATAGGTTCATACCCAAAACCTGATTATGTTCCAACCCCAGATTGGTTTAGGGCTGAATCTACATTGTCAGAGGAAGTGGTTGGAAATTACAACGATTATTTAAAGGTAAAGGATAAAAGCATAGAGAGTCTTCTAGATAAAGCCGTCAAAGAGGTTGTAGAGGAACAAGTTCACGCAGGAATAGACATTCCGACAGACGGAGAAGTAAGACGCGAACATTATATTAACTACCATTGTCGACATTTAGATGGGATCGACTTTGAAAAACTCACCAAAAAAACCATGCGGGCAGGCACTTGGGTGGGAAATGTGCCAACTATCTTTAAAAAAATAAAAGCGAAAAGAACTCATTTTTTAACTCGTGACTATAAGATCGCCCAGTATGCGACTCGTAAGCCCCTAAAGATAACCATCCCCGGACCGATGACGATTGCTGATTCAATGTATGACAACTATTATGGGAACGAAAAGAAATTGGGTAAAGGCCTAGCTGAAGCATTAAACTATGAGATAAAGGCACTTGCCGACGTGGGTTGTGCCTGGATTCAAATTGACGAGCCAGTCTTTGCCAGATACCCCCAAAAAGCACTCTCGTTTGGAATAGAAAATCTGGAGAGATGCTTTTACAATGTTCCAAAACACGTTAACCAGTGCATGCACATGTGTTGTGGTTATCCTGACAAACTTGATAACGATGATTATCCTAAGGCAGATCCAAGCGCCTATCATGAAATCGCAGAGGCCATCGATAGCTCAAGTATCCAGTTTATTTCAATTGAGGATGCTCACCGGAGCAACGATTTAACCCTTTTTGACAAATTTAAAAAGTCAACCATTGTTCTAGGTTTAGTAGCAATTGCTCAAAGTCGAGTTGAGACACAAAATGAAATCAGGACGCGTTTGAAGGAAGTACTTGAACATATTGACAAAGAGAGGTTGATGGCAGCACCAGACTGTGGATTGGGCATGCTTCCGGAAAGGATAGCAGTTGCCAAGATGAAAAATCTAGCAAAGGCAGTAGAGAATTTGTAAAAAAAGCGCTCCTTTCAAATCCACCA
>DAOVXM010000067.1 GCA_030636125.1 Chloroflexota bacterium
GAGGATTGCAAGCCATAAGTCACTACCCGAACCTCAGGGGTCAGATCCTTGACCAAACCTAATAAATAATCAAATGAGATATCATCCTTATTTAAAACCGCCAGTCGTGGATTTCCATGTCCCTTTTGAGGTGTGACAGCCAGTTCCGTAAACAGGCGCGCTTTTGCGGACCGGTACGCTTCATAACTGCCGTGATAATCCAAATGCTCATGAGTAATGTTGGTCACCACCGAAATATCGATATCGCAAGCAGCGACTCGATGTTGGTCAAGTCCATGTGAAGTCGCCTCGAGGACGACATGGGTGATATCAGCTTCAACCATCTCAGCGAGATAGCGCTGCACATCGGGCGCTTCGGGTGTCGTCACATGAAATCCAGTATCTAATACTTTCTCGCCAATCTGTGCATTCACAGTAGATATCATTCCTGCACTGATGCCCGCTTTTCGCAGGATGTGGTAAACCAAGTTGCTCGTGGTCGTCTTTCCGTCCGTGCCGGTGATCCCAATTACGGTCAAATTCCGGGCAGGGTATCCATAAAACGCGGCCGAAATTTGTGCCAAGGCTTGTCTACCATCTTTGACTTTAACATAGGGCACATTAAGATCAGTGATCGTTTGGGTGCCAACCACAGCCGCAGCACCACGATCGACGGCACTGGAAATATGCTGGTGTCCATCGGTAATCACCCCCTCCAATGCAACGAACACATCACCAGGCTTTACCTGGCGCGAATCAAGTACGATCCCGTTGACAGTTGTATCGGGAATATCACCCACAGACGAAGCGGGTAGATTTCGGATCAGATCAAGAAGTTTTGCCTGGCGCATTGGCTTATAAAATACGCCCAAGGATTATCCCTGGGCGTCTATGAACGTTCAACAAGTAGATTCGCTTAAGGAAAATACCTGTTTTCCTGAATTGTATCTCGGTTTAGTAAAGACTCTGGCGCATAGACTCCAACTGCCCACTTACTGAGCCATCGAGAACTTTATCGCCAACTCGGATAACCAATCCACCGAGTATTGCAGGATCGACTCGGAAGGTCACTGTTGCCTGATCGCCGATCTTCGATAAGACATCCTGCTTGACCGATTCTTTCTCCTCTGCTGTCAGGGGGAGGGCACTGGTCACTTCAGCTGAAGCACCACCGGGGATTTCACCTTCCAGAACAACCACCTCACCAGATTTTACGCCTGAGAAGAATTCATCAATCAGCACACGCTGCCGCTGTTCGTCGAGTGAAGCGTTGATCAATTTTTGAGCTGCAGCGATCGCTAAAGATCCAACCTGACCGCGTAATTCGCCAAGGATGCGCTCACGTTCACTCTCTACTTCCGCTAATGCTTCTTCACGCTTCTTTCCAGCATCGGCCTCCGCCTCCGCCACAATCTCCTTACCCTGTGCTTCGGCTCGTTCATTGGCCTCACGAATTATTTGGCTGGCATTGGTTTGGGCTTCGGCGATCAATTGCTGGGCTTCTTGCTCAGCATTCTGCCTGGCCTCTGATGCAATGCGCGCGTCTTCCAATCCTTCGGCGATCGCAGTTCGTCGCCTTTCCAATAAGCCCAAGATGGGTTTATAAACCCAAGCGCGCAGGACGACAAATATGATCGCGAAATTAAATATTTGAACAAATAGATAGCCTAGATTAAGTCCTAATCCTTCCACTGGGGTGCTCCTTTCTTGAAAATAATACCTGTCATATCTGTTTGAAGTGGGAGAAATACACTGCTAACCATTCCTCGCCCACTGCACCTCAGGTTTAACCAACGAACAGGATCAGCAAGGCAACCACCAGACAGTAAATTGCCACTGCCTCTGTGAAGGCAATTCCAATGATCATATTAGTTTGGACATCACCACTGGCATCTGGATTACGGGCAATACCTTGCACTGCTCCATTCACCAACATACCGATTCCAATACCTGCACCGATTGTTCCGACCATAGCCAAACCGGCTCCAATTAGTTTTGCGGCTGCGACTTCCATGTTGTTTTGTTTACCTCCATGCTTGATTGAAAATGATTTTATAGCGACTGGGTGAAATTCACCCGCTGAACATGTTATGCGTGCGCTTCTTCGCCAGATTCTTCCTCCTGATGCTCACCGTGACCTTGTGTGGCCTGTGCCATGAACACCATAGTCAGCATACCGAACACAACTGCCTGAATGAGCCCGACAAAGAATTCTAATCCCAAGAACAACGACTGGACAAAGACAGGGATCAGCGTTCCGATAACAAATAAAAGCACCGATCCGGCGAATATATTGCCAAATAAACGGAAGGAAAACGATAGCAGCTTCGAGAACTCAGACAGCAGCTCGAGAAGACCCACGAAAAAGTCGATCACGCCAAATACAGGACGTTTGATGACTCCGCCGACATTGATAAATTTGGTGAAGTAGGTTCCCCCCAAAGCCCGCACACCCATCACCTGGGTCATCAAAACAGAGATCAAGGCCAGGGCAACTGTGAAGTTCAAATCGGTTGAGGCGACTCTCACGAAGGGGACCAACGTATATCCAGCATCATGAGCATCTGCGGCGGCCTCACTCGGTGGTCTAACTAATGTGTACACACCCGGGACAACTTGCTCTATGGGGTTGCCTTCATGTTCGGCAGGCTCAATCCTGCCAATACTATCCACGCCGGGGATTAATTCCATCCAGTTCACGACCAGAACCAATAAGGTTATGGTGGCGAAATAGGGAAAAATCCTTTTAGACCATTTTCCTGCAGTCGATTCGGTGAGGTTATTGATAACTTCCAGAATCGCTTCAATTGCTCCAGGTATTCCCTTGGGGATAAGTTCACCGCTGCGAACAGCTCGGGTCACCGCAAAGGCGATCAAGATCAAGATTACATCGGCAATTATTGTTGCCACCAAGGTGTTGGTCAGGTAAAAATTTCCAAATAGGGGCGCTGTAGATACATTTTCTGCCGGTAACTGGATATGCGGCAATACAGGTTGGTAAATAAAATAGACAGTATAGATATTCAGAATTATTAATACCAGGATGATCCAACGATTTACGCCGTAGCGCCATTTCTTAGGGGGTTTTTCCAAGATCTACGCCCTCCTCATCTTCCTTTGAATTTTGTCCGGATGGCTTAGCGAACCGGGAGGTGACTGATCTCACCACCCAAAACATTACAACCAAGGTCACTGGCACACTTGCGATCATCAGTACGACCGTAAATATAGCTTCACTGTTAAATCGAGTGTCGAGCCAACGACCGATAAAGAAAGCAGCGAGAATTATGATTACGGTCAAACATCCCACTTGACCGGTAACCGCTGCCAAGGTCAGGTTAAGTGAGCGCAGCGCCCCTTTCTTATCGGACTGGTCACTAGTCTGGCTCATGGCGCGCAGATTCTAACACAGCCCGACATCACTCGTCAATGTGCAAAAAAGGACAAATAAAGGTTACTTTGTCAAAAACGACATTTTGCATAAACAAATTCATCCTATTTTTTAGAATAATGCAGATGCAGCTCTAGCAGACCATTGAGCCCAGGGTCCAAACAAGACACCGAGAACAATGATCCCTATCACCAATATAGTCAGCCCTAAAGTATAGGGCCGTGTTAAAGGTACTGGTTTATTTTCGTCCTCAGAACGGTAGAGGTACACAACTTTTAATACGATCAAATAATAATACAGACCCACAATTGCATTCAACACGCCGATTATTGCCAACCAGGCCAATCCAGTTTTAACCGCGGCAGCGAACACAAAGAACTTAGCGACAAATCCACCGAATGGGGGCATACCTGCCAAGGAGAGAAATGTGACCAGCATAACCAAAGCCAGAGCGGGTGAACGTCTGCTTAAAGCTGCGTAATCGGAAATTTCATCAGAACCGGAGATACGCCAGAAAGCCGCCACTATACCGAAGGCTGCCAGATTAGTGACCACATATACGACCAGGTAGAAGACCACAGAAGTGAAACCCAATTCTGACAAGGCCGCTACACCGATCAGCGCATAACCGGCATGGGCGATCGATGAATAAGCTAACAAGCGCTTGATGTTCGTTTGAGCAATTGCGATTCCGTTGCCAAGTGTCATCGTGAACACCGATAACGCCGATATGACGACCACCCAGTACGGGATAACCTCTGGATCCGCATAAGCTGTCAACAAGACACGCATTAATACCGCAAAACCGGCTGCCTTCGACGCTGTTGACAGGAAACCTGCCACTGGAGTGGGTGCGCCCTCATAAACATCTGGTGCCCAAAAGTGGAATGGTACAGCTGAGATTTTAAACCCAAATCCCACCATCACCAAAATCAAAGTCCCTAACGCCAGAGTCAGAGTCAGATCACCGGTTACCACTTTCTCAGTGATCTCATACAGATCGGTTGTACCCGTGAAGCCAAAGAGCAGGCTGAAGCCGTACAGCATGATGGCTGATGTCAGCGCTCCGAACAAGAAATATTTGTAACCGGATTCGGAAGATTTATTATCGTTCTTATAGAAACCAGCCAGGATGTAGAGCGGGATCGAAGTGACCTCGATCGCCAGGAAGAGCATAATCAGATCCGCCGACGAAGCCATCAGTGTCATTCCCATGGTAGAGATCAACAAAAGTAAGTAAAACTCTCCACGCTGCCCGAGCGGCTTTATCTCCATGGCAAACAAACAAGTTATCGCGGCACCAAAAAGGAATAGTAAAGCAAATGAGAAACCCAACCAGTCGTAGCGAAGCATCCCACCCCAAACCAGCTCCGATTCTTCGCCAGGTCGACCGAATACGAGAGTCAAGATAAAGATAATGGTTAATCCACCTGCAGTTAACCAACCCAGACCACGGCGTTGTTCATCACGCCATATTAGATCGTATGCCAACACGATCAGCGCCAAAACAACCAAGCCAATCTCAGGCAATATCGCCCGAATCATGGTGGAATCAATGCTACTGATCACCTAAGCACCTCCCAATAGGCGCATTATATTCTCTACACCTGATGCAACCAGCGGAACCATTATGGCAGGATATACACCAAGAACAATCAATACCCCACTCAAAAACACCAATGCAACTTTGTCCAATATGGTGACATCTCCGAAATGACCGACGAATTCATCAGGCACCTTTCCGAAAAATACCTGGCTGATAACCCGAATGATATAGGATGCGGTGATGACAATTGAAATAGCTGCGACGATTGCGATCCAGGGTTGGTAACGCCACAAACCCATAAAAATCGGGAATTCAGCGATGAATCCCGAAAAACCTGGCATACCCATCGATACCATACCCCCGACCACGAACGCAACTGCCACCAATGGCATCAGGCGAGAGAAACCCCCTAACTTCGGAATCTCGCGTGTATGTGTCCGATCATAAATCATCCCAACGACAGCAAAGAAGAGGGCAGTCATTATGCCGTGAGAGAACATCTGCACACCAGCGCCGAGCATTCCATCTCCATTGAGGGTTGCGAATCCCATCAACACCAAACCCATGTGTGAAACCGATGAAAATCCAATGACGTATTTGAAATCCTTCTGTACCATAGCGATGAATGCGCCATAGACGACATTGACCAGAGTGAGCAAAATAATCCATGGCAAGTGGAATCTGGCTCCTTCAGGCAGGAGCATAATTCCAACTCGTAAAGCTGCAAATGCGCCTAGCTTCATCAGTACTCCAGCATGGAACATTGATACAGCGGTAGGAGCTGCTACGTGCCCATCCGGGCTCCAATTATGAAATGGAAAGATGCCTCCCAACACAGCGAAACCGAAGAACACAAACGGGAACCAGAACTTCTGGAATTGCGGAGAAAACTCTGCAGTCTCCAGCAGCAGCATATTAAATGTATCCATCCCGGATGCGAAATAAATCGCCAGGATACCAACCAATGCGATCACCGATCCAATAAATAGATAAAGGGTCAGCTTCATGGCGGCATACTCCCGGGTTACCTTCCAACCCCAAATGGCGATCAGCAAGTACATCGGGAAAACGGCAATTTCGTAAAAAAAGAACAATCCAAATAGATCCAGTGCAGCGAATACTCCAAAAACACCGGATGCCAAGATAATAATGAAGGCGAAAAACTCACGCGGACGGTCATCCATCCCCCAGGATATCAACACTCCGGTGAACATGACGATACCCGTCAGAAGCATCAATGGGGTGCTTATTCCATCCACGCCGACATGGTATGAGATCCCAAATGCTGAGAACCACTCATGTTTCTCAACAAATTGGTACCCACCGATCGAAGTATTGTAGCTGAAATAAACCCATCCTGAGAGCACCAGGGCGAAGAAGGCAGCTGCTAGAGCAGTGGCACGAATTTCCGTCTTGCGCTCACCCGGGATTAATAAGATCAGCAAGCCAGAGATGATAGGGGTAAAGATGATTACACTTAGGAATGGGAACTGCGTCATTAACATTTACCTCGTATCAGGAGTAGAACGAGTAGAACCACATTACCGCATTGTTTATTACATTTAGAAGCCAGGCGGGCCATATCCCGATGAGCAGCATGAGCACCATCAAGGGGGCGATGACAAACGCTTCACGGACATTGATCTCAGGGAGATGCCCACGCCATCGCTCGTTTAACGGCCCATGCAACACCTGCTTGATTCCCTTGAGAACATATGCCCCAGTAAAGAAAAGACCAATCATGCTCACGATGGTGAAGAAAGTGAAGATCGGCCAAGAACCTCGCACAACCAGGAATTCGGAGATGAACCCACCTAAACCAGGTAAACCTAATGATCCCATCGAGGTGAATATCAGGATGCCTCCATAGACAGGGATCAAAGGAAACAAACCACCAAAATCGTTCAAGTTTCTGGTGTGGGTCCGCTCATAGATCACACCAACCAGGAAGAACATCCCAGCTGCGGATAACCCATGGTTAAACATTTGCAATACAGCGCCTTCCAGGGCAAGAGTTGCACTCTCAGAATCGATCACATAAGCAGCTGCTGCAACACCCAAGATGACAAACCCCATGTGGTTTACTGAAGAGTATGCAACCAAGCGCTTGAAATCATTTTGTCCGTAAGCAGCCAGAGCCCCGAAGATAATCGCCATCGTTGCCAGGAAAGCGAGAACCCCTGCGTATGTTTTTGCTTCAACCGGGTAAAGGGGCAACACCAGACGTAAAAAGCCATAGGCACCCAGTTTAAGTAACACACCAGCCAAAATCATGGAGCCAGCTGTGGGCGCCTCGGTGTGTGCATCCGGCAACCAGGTATGGAATGGCCAGATCGGCACCTTGATTGCAAAAGCAACCACGAATGCCCAGAAAGCGATCGCCTTCACCGTGCTCACTGGCAAGCCCATCAATGTTCCCTCTAGAGTGCTAATTCGCTCAAATAAAACCAACATGTCGAAGGTGCCTGCCACAACCCCGATCAGCTGGATGGCGAGCAATAAGCCCAGAGACCCAGCCATGGTATAGATCATGAATTTGAATGAGGCATAGCTGCGAGATTGGATTTTGCGACCAAAAATCTCCTTTTCGCCGGATTCGCTTCCCCATTGGTTAATTAAGAAATACATCGGGACTAAACCGAACTCCCAGAAGACAAAGAATAACAAGAGATCAAGGCTGAGAAATACTCCCAACATACCCATCTCGAGCAACAGGAAAAAGAACATGTAAGCCTTGACTCTATCTTTGATCGTGTACGATGCCAGAATAGCTAGCGGGGTTAGCAGGGTAGTCAATAGAATCATCGGTAACGAGATACCATCAACGCCCACGTGGTATGAAGCACGGATCGGCACATACCAATCATATTGTTCTTGAAATTGGAATCCCGGTTGGTTGGAGTCAAAGTTGAACCACAAGACAAGCGTTAAAACTAGCGGGATCAGACTTCCCAATAATGCCACCCAGCGCAGGAGTCTATGCTCTTCATGCGGTAATAAAGCCACAACTGCAGCTACCAACACTGGTGTAAAAAGGATTAGAGTGAGCAGATAATCCGAGATGAATTCCATTCTTAGCTCCTAAATCCTAAAATCAATAAAACCCATAGAATGTTGTTGATGTCGTGTAAAGATCATGGCTGAGCCAAGAAAAACAAGTAATAAAATAGCGTACCGAAAGCGATAACCAGCGCCATAACCAGGTATTGTTGTACCCGACCGGTTTGGATGAAGCGAGAACCGCGACCGATGCGCTTCACACTTTCACCAACGAAATCACCGAAACCATTTACGATCGGCTTGTCTATGTAGTTGCGGAATATTCCGCCCAGACTGTTTGCCCCTCGCGCAATTGTATGCAAGAGCCCATCGATAATTCGCTGGTCGAGCCATTGATAAGTAAAGGTTCGTGATACCCAGTAGGCAGGTCGGACAAACAGGAAATCGTACAGCTCATCAAAGTAATATTTATTCTTTAATAAGGTATATACGGGGCCCAAGGGTTTCTCTAGAGGATCAGCTGCCCCTGCAGGAACCTTGCGATAAACAAACCATCCAAGGAAAAGTCCTCCTAAGGCTACCACCAGAGAAGTGATCAACGGTATCCAGCTGAACCTGACTGCTTCGGGATGTTCGGCGAGTGTACCTCCGACGAAATCATGCATCCAGTTTGGCAACAAGCCTCCAATGATCGGGAAATCGTTGGTAATTCCGATCCAGCCAGCCCCTATCGCAAAGACTGCCAAACCCACCAGAGGTAAGGTCATAGTCCATTTTGACTCCACCGCGTGTTCCGCAGCCTTCGTGCGTGGTTCTCCAAGGAAAGTGAGCGTGATCTGACGCATCGTGTAAAACGCGGTGAGGAGAGCGGCCAACGCCAATACAATGAAGACGGCCCAATTAGAATGTGCAAAGGCATCTGCCAGGATTTCATCCTTCGACCAGAATCCTGCGGTCAATAATGGAAAACCTGACAACGCTAATCCACCGATCAGGAAGGTCCAAAAAGTGACTGGCATTTTCTTGCGCAATCCGCCCATATTGAACATATCTTGCGGATCTACATGTTCATCAGTGTGCATAACCCCATGCTCTACCCCATGGATGACCGAGCCAGATCCGAGGAACAATAATGCTTTGAAGAACGCGTGTGTAAACAAGTGAAAGGCTGCAGCAACATATGCGCCAATTCCAATGGCCGCGATCATATACCCGAGCTGTGAGATCGTTGAATAAGCAAGGACGCGTTTAATATCCTTCTGTGTCACCGCGATTGTGGCGGCGAACAAACCCGTGAATGCTCCGATGAAAGCCATCAAATTCATCGTCAAGGTTGGTTCACCATTCAACATGCCTGCTGAAATAATCGGAAATACCCGAATGACCAGATATACACCCGCGGAAACCATTGTGGC
>DAOVXM010000131.1 GCA_030636125.1 Chloroflexota bacterium
GATAATCGCTTAAGTACACTATTTGGGTTAACCCAGCTTCCGATCGATGTGGAATTTATTGGGCATAATTTGGCTCTAGCGATAGCAGTAGTTGTAGTTATGTTTTGGAATTTCTTTGCGAATAGGTACTGGACCTATAATGATGTAGATTAACCTCGGGTCTGCAAGGTCTATCGTAAAGAGTGTTGCATTTGACCAATCGGACCTGCTAGTATAATAAGGACAGATATGACTAAAAGAGTTCCATTAATCGCAATATATACTACACAGGGCGACGTAGACGCATTCCTTCGTTATCCTTATCTGTATAACCGGCAAGGTGAGTGGATAGGATGGGTGACTTCTAAACGTCAAGTATATTCAGTACATGGTCATTATGTCGGTTATTTGAGCGATGACCCGCGAATATTACGTAAGGAATCGTCTGGATTTCTCAAACCCCTGCAAGAACCGCCCTCCCCTCCTCAAAATATATCGACTCCAGCAACAGCGCCTTTACCACCAATGATGCCAGAAGTACCTATTGGGACGTATGATGTGTTAGAAGATCGGCCTGAACTTTTACCATCGGTTGATTTTGGAGACTTGCGTGAAGACATGGATTAACGATGGTTGATGATCATATTGGGAAGCCTGTAAGCGTATCACAGGTTACTATCGCACAGCTAATGCAGCCTCAACATGCCAATAGCTTAGGTAATGTACATGGCGGGTGGATTATGAAATTGGTTGATGAGGCGGGGGCCCTGGTATGTATGCGACACGCTCAAAGGCGGGTTGTCACCGTGGCCGTCGATCAAATGATATTCAGGCAACCAATACGCATTGGGGATTTGGTTACACTCTCAGCAGAAGTAAGTTATGTTGGACGTACCTCGATGGAAGCAGAAGTACAAGTCGTCGCCGAGAATCCGGTTACGGGTGAACAAACGCATACCAATACAGCTTATCTTGTGTATGTCGCCTTGGACGAAGAAGGTAATCCCGTCCCGGTACCTTCTCTGATTCCAGAGACTGAAGCCCAACGTTTACGCATGGAGGCAGGCAGAGCTCGCCAAACCCATCGAGTTGGGCAACATAGCTAGAACCTAAATGAATGCGATAAAGGAAAAATTTTGTCCGGTGTAGAACGATCTGCTGAAGATAAATCAAAAATCGATTTGATTACATCACATGATGAATCTGTAGAGGTAGATCTCCAACCCGCTGTCCGCTCTCTGCGTGAACTACTAGACCGTGTGACTGGGCGCGGTTTTCAACAACCTCAATCTTCCGAAGACTCCGGGATTGCTGAGATACTTCCCTTTCCATTCCTGGCGTTGGTCGGTCAATATGAGATGAAGCTAGCCTTAATGCTGGCATTGATAAACCCTGCAGCAGGCGGTGTCTTGCTTATTGGTCCGCGCGGAACCGGAAAAACAACCGCAGTGCGTAGCTTAGTTGATTTATTACCTGAGGTGCCCCGAAGCCTGTGTTATTACGGCTGTATGCCGGAGGATATTGAGAGTGGGGGTATTGATGCAGTTTGCCCCGACTGTGCAAGGAAATTCGCTGAAGGAGAGCCACTTGCAAAATTGGATCATGTTCGTTTAGTCGAATTACCTCTTAACGCCCGTCTGGAGGACGTTGTGGGAGGGGTCGATGAGCGCGCTGCAGTTCACAGCCGTTTAAGAATCCGACGGGGCCTTTTAGCTCAAGCAGACCATAATTTATTATTTGTAGACGAGATTAATCTTCTTAGTGATGAGGTTGTAGATGCTCTGCTTGATGCTGCAGCTCAAGGGTATTACACTGTTCGCCGAGGAGCTGTTTCGGCTTCCTACAAGTCCCGTTTCGTACTTGTAGGGTCGATGAATCCAGAGGAAGGGCGCTTGCGACCTCAAATACAAGACCGTTTTGGCTTACGGGTGGTAGTTCGTGGTCTTGAAGATATCCAAGAGCGCTTAGAGGCATACCGGCGTGTACAAGCTTACCAAAGCAACCCTCGCCAGACAGTAACAAGGTTTGTCACAGAAACTGAGATTGCTAAAGCTGAAATCCAAGCTGCCAGGGATATTTTATCTAACGTAATCTTATCGAATGAAGTCGCCCAGTCAGGTTTGGAATTAATTAACCGTTTGAAAATAGACTCACTACGTGCAGAGATAACGTTATTTGAAGGGGCTCGTGCCTATGCAGCTGCTGAGGGTCGTCAGGAGGTGAATCTTGATGACTTGCGTGAAATTGCTCCATTGGCTTTACGCCTACGTCGCTCCAACTTTATGGAAGGATACTTAGAGCAACAACAGACTGAAGAATCCGAATTGCTTGAAATATTAAATACAGTTATCCCCCAATAGACAACTTCAGAGCAAGTCTCAGTAATTTGATTTATGTAAAATGGAGATAATCGATGACACAGGATGAAATGAAGGAGAAAAAGCCTCAAACAGCTGAAGAGTTCATTGACCAAGGGTGGTCGTTTCATGCTCAACAAAAGGACGAAACAGCAGCGGAGGAAAGCTTTCGACGCGCCATATCGTTGAGTCCCGAGTCTGTAGATGCGTACTATGGACTTGGGTTGGTCCTAAAAGCACAGGACCGCAGGCAAGAGTCTATGGAAACGTTTAAAGACGTTGTTGAGCTAATAGAGACTAATCCGACTAAGGAGCAAGCTCGAGGGGAGATGATGCGGAGATTGAGTATAGCTCATATCAACCAGATGGAATCCGGCGATTGGGGATTGGAGGGCGAAATTTGGAAACACTAAACTTAAACCACCGCGAAAGAATGGAGAATTGCCTTACTAACGGTCCACTAGATCGACCGCCAGTTTCTTTATGGAGGCATTTTCCTGTGGATGATCAGTCCGCAGAGAATTTAGCAATCGCTACCATTAATTTTCAAAGGACATTCGATTTTGATTTTGTAAAAGTTACTCCAGCATCATCATTTTGTATCAAAGATTGGGGTGTGCAAGATGAATGGTGTGGCGCTACTGAGGGAACGCGCGAATATACAAAACGAGTTATCCAAAACCCCGATGACTGGGCAAAGCTGCCAGCACTGGACCCAACCCAAGGTCATTTGGCTGAGCAATTGAAGTGTTTACGACTGATCACTCGTGAACTGGGCTCAAAAGTACCGGTGATCCAGACAATTTTTAATCCTTTATCGCAGGCGAAGAACCTAGTTGGTAAGGAAACTTTGCTGGTGCATCTACGCCAATATCCGGATGCAGTGCATACTGGTTTGAAGATTATAGCTGAGACTACTCAGCGTTTTATTGAGAGTGCACAAGAGACGGGTATTGCAGGGATATTTTTCGCTGTGCAGCATGCACAGTTTGGATTAATGTCCACGGATGAGTACGCTCAATATGGGCGCAAGTATGATATGCAAATTTTGAATTCGGCAAGTGATCTATGGTTAAATGTCCTTCATCTGCATGGCGAAAATGTGATGTTTGACCAGCTCTTGGACTATCCTGTAGAAATAATTAACTGGCACGACATGGATACTTATCCGTCTCTGGGTGGAGGCAAGAGTCTTTTCGACGGTGTTGTATGTGGTGGACTTCAGCGTGAGAGAACAATAGTATTGGGCACACCTGCGAGCGTTGAGTTAGAAGCGATAGATGCTATCCAGTCAACAGGTGGAAAAGGCTTTGTCCTCGGCACAGGTTGTGTTGTTCCCACAATCGCTCCCTTTGGAAATATCATGGCTGCCAGAAAAAGCGTTGAGAGTTTTAGTTCGTAAACCGTACATTTAGGCTGACTTCACAATTAATCAATTGTTCCAATCGATTCGGATTCAAATATCGAACAATCAAAAGGAATAATGAGTGGCTTACGAGTAATTTCCGGAGTTGCACGCGGACGAAAATTGCGATCCGTACCCGGTGATTCTACTCGACCGATAACTGACCGGACTAAGGTATCACTATTCAATATTTTAGGGGGAGATATACCAGAGGCTACCTTTTTGGACTTGTTCGCTGGAACTGGAAGTGTAGGTATCGAAGCATTAAGCAGAGGCGCTGCTTATGTTCTCTTTATCGATAATAATCGCCAAGCAATACAGACCATCCAGGCAAATTTGGCTCATACTGGTCTCGAGAAAGGCGCAGAAGTTCGACGGATGGATGCTCTACAGCTAATGAGGGATACAGCCGATTTAGCCTTCGATTATATTTATATTGCGCCTCCTCAGTATAAAGATATTTGGAAGAAGGCATTAATAAACCTGGATTCAAATCCGACCTGGTTTTCGGATGATGCTTGGGTTATTGTGCAAATCGATCCAGTGGAATATTGCTCAATACAATTGCACAACCTGGTCGAATTCGACCAACGTCGTTACGGGAGTACATTATTAGTGTTTTACGAGCGGATTACAGAAGTCGGAAATCCATTGTAATCATCTGGATAAGTCTCATTTAGAAAATATACGAGGTTGCTATGCCTAATGGTACATCTCCGGCGAAAGTCGTTCAACGGGCATTTCCCGGCATGCGTGAAAGAGAAGCGGAAGATTTAGCAAGGACTGGTGATGTCCACACTTACCCTGCTAAGCATATACTCTGTCAAGAGGGTGCCGTTGAACAGATTTTTTATATATTATTGAGGGGGAAGGTTCAAGTTACAAAGTTAATCGATCCCACTGAAGTAAGATTGCTCTCGTTTCTTGGTCCAGGTGATTTTTTTGGCGAGATGGCTCTTATCCATAATGCACCTCGCGCTGCAACTGTTGCGACAATTACTCCAACTACGGTATTGGAAATAAATAAAGCCGACTTTGCTGAATTATTGAGGCTGAATGCCAGTGTTTCAGTCGCGATGGTTAGGGAGGTCAGCCGTCGCTTACGCGAGAACGACGAGATGGCGATTGAGGATTTACGCGTGAAAGCGAAAGAACTTGCCGAAGCATACCAGCAGCTAGCGGAGCAAGATTATGCACGTCAAGAATTCTTAACCACGATTGCCCATGAATTACGCACGCCACTTACAACTTCGTATGGGTATCTCCAAGCGATTCAGATTGGTATGTTGAGTGGTGAAGAATTGAGCTCAACCCTGAATACAATCTCAAAAAATATCCAGCAGGTGATATCTTTGGTTAATGATATCTTGTTCTTACAGGAAATGGACTTGATCATACTGGAATTTCAACCTGTTGACATTGGTACTCTTGTGGCAACGGTTGTCGAGCAGCAAAAAGAACGAGCTCAGCGTAATGATATTATCTTGGATCTAAATATAATGCCCGATCTGCCTATGATAGCCGGAGATGAGAAAAGCCTGGAGCGAGTCTTCAATATCCTATTGGACAATGCGATCAAATTTAGTCCTGAGGGCGGTGACATATCTGTTATCGTGAAACAAGAAGAGGAAATGATCTGGGCGATCGTTTTAGACCATGGGGTTGGTATACCACCTGAGGCAATACCAAGGATCTTCCGCCGCTTCTTCCGGTTGGACGAAGTTGAGGGATATATATTTTCTGGTGCGGGATTGGGATTGTCTATCGCGCGCCAGGTTGTTGAACAGCATGGCGGTGAAATCGAAGTTCGCAGCGAGTTGGGAAAAGGAAGCGAGTTTAGAATTGGCTTAAAGATTATGAAGGAAAATATTGCGGTTTAAATAACTAGTGGATTTTACATCAAGCCGATAGGATATTTGGATCACAAAATCTCCCATAAATGGCTTATGGGAGATTTAATCTATTAAACTTGATAAGTAACTGTCCAGACTGAAGTAAGAAGTCTCGGAAAAATGGTGTGCGTGGGGGGCGTACGCCCCCCACGCACACCATTTTTCCGGCTCTCCCTTCCCTAGGCTGAGTAGTTACCTTTATAGTTTATCAAGGGTAATTGACTTTCTGTTATTCTTTTTTTACCCTTTTAGAAATTCTTCCAGTGACTCTTTACTAATCCGGTAGGCACTACCTAACTTGCGCGCATTAAGATCACCAGCATCGATGGCAGCTTTAATATCTTCTTCGGATACCCTGAGGACTTCCGCTGCCTCAGCAGGGGTCATCACGTTTGGCATACCGCCAGAAGGGGGCGAGCCTCCAGGTGTTGCTTGGGCTGCACCTGCGCCTGCAGCTCCACTTCCAGTCATGCCACGTAGTGATTCGCTGAGTACTCCACCTACTCCCACACCAGCACCAATCCCTGCGGTCAATCCAGCACCACCACTGGGGTTTTGAGCTGCGTCCCGTAAAGCATCAGCTGCTTGTAGTTGGGTATAAGTTTGCATATCCAGCATACCCATTGCCCTTAGCTCCTCCGCGGATTTGCTGGAAGGCTTCATATTCTCAATATAAAAAGCCTTCAGGGTCAGTCCAATTGCTTCGAAATCATCTTGGGACTTGGCGCGCACGCCGGCACCTAGTTCCTCATTAAGGCCGATTAATTCGGGTACGTCATGCTCGGCTGCCGTCTCCCCGAGCAGGTCGGAGAGTTTGGAGAGCAACATGGAGCGTAAACGGCTTTCTATTTCATTCGTACGATAGATTCCACGAGTACCGACGATTTGGGTAACGAATTGCTGAGGATCTTTTATCTGGAAGCTATAAGATCCAAATGCCTGTAATAATGCTACTCCCAATCCCATGTTTGGGTTACGGACGATGATAGGTTGGGGTGTACCCCATTTGCGGTCGGCAAATTCGCGCATGGCTATGAAGTACACTTCTGCCGGGAAGGGTGTGCGGTCATTAAATGCTTTGCCGATAAAATCGATCAATAGGGGGACATTGTATGTTGTAATTGTATGTCGTCCTGGGCCAAAAACGTCCAGCGCATTTCCATCCCGAAAGAATACGGCTGTTTGTGATTCGCGAACGATAACCTGAGAGCCAATTCGAAAATTCCCTGCGCCTACCTCTGGGAAGCGATGCACGATTTCATTGCGCATTTCATTCGGGTATTCGATTACATCAAAAATTCTAGCCATGATTTTTTCTCCTGCAGTTCTAATAGTATTCCACTTCGATAGGGGACAGGTAGGGTGTCAAGTTAGAGTTATACTTACCTTACCTTAGTTTTCTATCAAGCGAAATTAATCTCATGAGATGTTAAATATTACCTCTTCACGTCTATCGAATACAACGTCCAACTGTCGGGCTTTAATTACCAGATTGCGAATAGAGGCATCTAGACCATCTGATCCTATAGACATTTCTACGTTACC
>DAOVXM010000361.1 GCA_030636125.1 Chloroflexota bacterium
GTGTTGGGAACTTCCAATGATATCCAACACGCGCTCGTTATAACCCATCGCTTTTATAGCGGCACGCTTCTCAGACAGGTCCAATTCTCGATCCTGGATGATGGGCAGGCTTTCGGCCTGGAGGGCGCGTATCTGTACCGCTTCATCCAGAGCAATCTCGCGTATCACCTGGAATTGGTTTGCGGATAAATCCAAATCCCGCTGTAACATATCAGCCAGGCTCCCGGTCAGCACGAAATACCCCAGGACCGGCTTGGTACCTAAGATGGGTCCAACTTCTGGCGACCGGCTTGGGAAAAAGCGCACGGCGATATTCACCAGCACGAAACCCATGATCACAGCCAGGGCCAACAGCATAAGCCAACGCCTGACCAGGCTGAAACCAGGCGCGCCAGGTTTGATAGTATCGCCAAAGCCGGGGAAGGCAAACAAGCTACGCCCTAAATTATCTCTGTTTTTATAATTAATGCCCATCTGGTTTCTCTTGCACGTGCCTGTATTTCACTACACTCCTGCGAGCACAGAAACTAAGGGAGGACCGTTATACCATGAATTTCATGACGACATAATCCCCCATTTTGTTCCCATTCAGCAAAAAGGTATACGCAACCGCTCAGGCTTCGGCGAGAAGTGCCTTCACTACCCTAAGAACAAGCACATAAAATTTGATGGATCAAAATAGCCTTGCGAAGTTTCAGAGGCGCTTTTCAGTCAGAAAACCTAAAGAAACCCCAGCATATTGGCGCATGACAGGAGTTACGCACTTGAATTTATTTTGGTGGATTTTCACCGCGGAGAATGGGGAGAACGCAGAGATTTTTCTCTGTTTCTTGTTTTTCACTGTGATCTTTGTGCTCTCAGCGGTAAGTCCGTAGCCGACTGCGTAAGTTCTATTATTGAATCAAGTTTCATACGATCACTCACTTAAGGTAACATAACTGCGTTAGAATATCCAGGTAATCCCCCCAACAAATAGACCACGACAAAAGAGATCCATCGAAGTGTCCACACAGTCCAAAATCATCCAGCCCAGCAGCGTAATCTTTCCTTTGGGTATGGGCACAGCGCTTTCCCTGATAGGGGATGCGACTTTATATACCGTATTGCCCACTCACGCCGCTGAGGCCGGTATCACACTCGCTGCAGTGGGCATCATCTTAAGCGCGAACCGGGTGATACGACTATTTCTCAACGGACCGATTGGCCTGGCTTACGATCGCTCGCTTCGCCGGAGGTTATTCATACCTGCATTGTTCATTGGGGCACTCTCCACAGCAATTTACGCGGCCACCAGCGGCTTCTGGCCGTTATTGGCAGGCAGGTTATTGTGGGGATTGGCCTGGTCGGGGATTTGGGTCGGCGGGTCGACGATCATCCTGGACGTCACCAGCGACGATGACCGCGGGCGCTGGACGGGTGCGTACCAGACCTGGTTCTTCCTCGGTGTAGCGTTGGGAGCATTCTTGGGCGGGTTGTTAACGGACTGGCAAGGATACCATACCGCCATGTGGATTGGGGCGTTGCTGACTGCTATCGGTGGTTTGATCGCCCTCTTTTTCCTGCCGGAGACACGCTACGCCAGGCAAAACACTCACGATAATCCCGTGGGAACTGGTTTGTCAAAATGGCATAATAATCCAGGTTTGCGTATCGCCGCCTCCATTTATGGCATAAACCGCTTTGTCATCGCAGGCGTTATCGCGGCAACCATAGCATTGCTAGTCCAGGAACAGCTTGGCTCAGAGGACTTGCTGCTCGGCCTGGCCACACTGACCGGTTTATTAACGGTCAGCCGGACCCTGATCAGCGTGCTGGCTGCGCCCATTTCCGGATCCCTTTCAGTCCGGTTGGGGTGCCGCTGGAAGGTGGCCTTAGGCGGATTGGTTATTGGGACTATCGGAATGATGCTCTTGAGCCGGGGTAATCAGATCGCCATCCTATTGGGCATCATAATGAGCGCCATCGCTGGAGGAAGTTTGCAGGCGCTGACAACCGCAATCGCCGGTGACTCAGTGAATTTAGCGCATCGTGGTCGCGCCATTGGCCTGCTGCATACGAGTGGAGACCTTGGCAGCGCGCTCGCCCCGCCCATCGCCTACGCCCTGCTGCCCTGGATAGGATTATCGGGAGTTTATATTTTATGCGCCGGTATGTTTGGGATTGGTGCGATCCTTGTACTGGGAGTCGCCCGGCGTGAGCAGGTTCGCTATGGCAATTAGCCAATCATTTCCCATTATTCCAATTCGTCCCGGATCAGCCCCGCCAAACGGTCTAACTCAGCACGTTCCTGGTAGGGCGGCAATTCCGGATAGTAGCGCAGCAGACCGTCATTATTCCGCCTGGGCAACAAATGGACATGCACGTGGAAAATTTCCTGATAGGAAGCCTCACCATTGGCCTGGAAAAGGCTCAATCCTTCCGGTTTTATGCTTTTTCGGATGGCTCGTGAAAGGCGTAGGACCGCCTGGAAGAGGTGGGCAGTTTGCGTGTCATTCATATCGTAGATGGTCTCCAGATGAGTTTTGGGGATAACCAGCACATGCCCGGGATTGGCCTGGCGCAAATTCATAAAAGCCAGGGTATGCTCATCATCGTAGACATGACTGGCAAACCTCTTACCCGCCACGATTTCACAAAAGACACACTGCTCCATATTCCTTATTCCTTATCTCGCTTCAACCTGCTTAACTTGGTGGGGAAAATCCCAAAAATAGGAGGTGCGGGCCATCACAACTTCATCTGCGTAACTTCTATAATTAATTCTTCCAGGGATATATCTGCCAGGGAACCCAGACGCATATCAGCGTGATCCAAGGGTAGGCGCGCCGTGAGGGCGTTTGGCACAACCACAGCAAACAACCCAGCCCGTTGGGCAGCCGTAACACCGATCGGCGAATCCTCAATGACAAAGGCTTGCTCCGCCCGAACTCCCAACGCTTTCAAGACGGACAGATACAGCTCCGGATCGGGTTTGACCACACTGACATCATCCCGGGCAAAGATACAGTCAAAATAATCGATCAGACCCCGCTGGGTAAGGTGCCCGGTAACCCAATCACATGGCGAACTAGAAGCCAATCCAATCTTGAGCCCAAAACGTTTGGCGTCCTCCAGGTAAGTATCTACGCCGGGTTGGAGTGGTTGGGTGGCGATAAGCTCCAACTCCCGCTGGCGCCTCTGCGGGCTGAGGCTGGCCCGATCCAGGCTATAACCAATCTGTTCCTCAAGGTCTTCGAAGTGGTCAAATTCATTTGAAACGGTGCCTATAATCTCCGACCAGGTTGAGAAAGAGAGCTGCCCCCCGTAAGACTCGTAGAGCTCCTGCCAGGATTGAAATATGGGCCCTTCCGTATCCAGGATCAGGCCGTCAAAATCAAAAATCAATGCGCGTATTTTGCGAAAATTCATTAACGTATCCAAATCAGCGCGAACGAAACAATTGCCTGATGAGCAGCCAAACGCCCAAGAGGATCAAGAGAACTGGCCAATAATCTCCGAGCAGGTTCCAGCCACCCATGATCGAGGCAAAAATAAAGAACAGGATCAGGCTGATAATAATCAACCCGCCGCCTTCGGTCAAAGAACTCCGAAAATCCCCGCCCAGCAAACCGGCCAGAATAACACCTACCCCCACAAAACCAGGAATGAGCGTCCAGAGATAAGACCAACTGGTCCAATCGCCGGTTGCATTCTGGTAGTATAAAATCCCACCAACCCCATCTACGATCACATCAGGCACGGCCATGCCAGGCGCCGCCACCAACGAGCCAAAAAGCAACAGGAACGCTCCCACAGCCATAATAAGCAGGGGCCATGACCATTCAATATTTATCCAACTGCCCAAACCTGGCACAAACTGTACTGCAAGGAACCACACTCCCAGCAGCACCAATACCACCCCAACCACCAGATTTCTTCTCATATGCCGATCCATGTTTACCTCCTGAGATAATATTTCGTCCACGTAACTGCTCAGGCTACGGTGAGACGTGCCCTCCCTGCCCTAAGTGCAATCACATAAATTATGATGGATCAGAACAGCCTTGCGAAGGTTCTGGGGCGCTTCTTGGTCTGAAAACCTA
>DAOVXM010000206.1 GCA_030636125.1 Chloroflexota bacterium
ATCTAATATACTTCGTTTGTAACTACTCAGCCTAGGGCAGGGAGAGCCGGAAAAATGGTGTGCGTGGGGGGCGTGCACCCCCACGCACACCATTTTTCCGAGACTTCTCACCGCAGACTGAGCTGTTACCTTCGTTTATATATTACTTTATTGGCCAAAATCATGTAATATAATGACCTCTAAAGAATTACTCAGCATGGAATATCGAGAGCTGGGAATATGATGGATTAGGGGGGCATGCATTCGCCTATTACATCATATTATATTTCCGAGATTTCTATCATCGAAGGCTTATACTTGGGATGCGTGTCAAGTCAAAATAAATTGTTACCGAGATAAGGTTATTGGGTCAAATAATAATGTTACCGTAGCGTCCTCTCCTTTCTGTATAGAGATAGGTTGGGCTGTAGGCGCTCGGCACAAATGTAATCAGAGCTTTCAGAAATCACCCGCAAGGTATCATCCACATCTGCGCCGTATTGACGGCCCCGGTGTCGACGGCGGGGCTTCCGTTTCAAGTTGCTCGCCATCAGCCGGATCAGACTTTTGCGGTGTAGACCAGTGACGGCTTCCATCTCATCTAGAAGAAGCCTCTGAACTACTTTGTCGGCTTTGATGTATCGTTTTTTTACCATTCGTAGGTACTTCCTGCGTTCATTGATCGTCATCTTGTCGTCATCGGACATAGTTCCCTCGGTAACATTTTTATTTGAGTGAACTATAACCCCTTGGTAACATTTTAGATGAACTAAAACGGGATGTTGCTTGCCGATTCGGATTTGATTATGCTTGACACATTTGCATACCGCTTGTAAAATCAGATGATATGAGTACGAACAGTATATTCGTCATATCCCAACAGGGATTACTCTGTGACCCTTCCTAATGAAGGTACCCGCCTTAATTGAAATCCTCTATAAAAAACCCTAGTGTATCCAAAACCCTAGGGTTTTAGCATTTAGGTTTCGATATTCCAATTGATAGTTCATTGCATCCTTTAGGAGGAATTATTAAAGAAACATCCAGCATCAGCTTCACCGAAAACCCTATCCTGCTAATAATATCTACCTGTCTTAATTTCAGGACACAATAAATTTCTACCGGGAGGGAATTACTTTATGTTTGGACTTTCTACCTTTGAGCAGATTGCTATCTGGAGCGTCCTAGGAACCGCGATTTTAGGTCTTTTATATGCGCTCTTCCTGCGCAACCAGATCCTTAAAGAGGACAAAGGCACATCGGAAATGCAGAAAGTATGGAATGCAATACGTGAAGGAGCCGATGCCTATCTTCGCCAACAGTTAAAAACAATCTTACCTCTTATCATAATTTTAACCGTTGCCTTATTCGCCTCGGTTTTTATTGTGAAGCCATCACCAGAGGCCTCAGTATGGTACTGTATGGCCTTTAAGGGAGCTACAACTGAAACCGCGGTTGAGTGTGCTGAGGATTTAACCCCTGCTGAAGAACAGCAAGTCAGGACAATGATTGGTATTGGACGGGCAATAGCCTTTATGATGGGGGCTGGTTTCTCCTTGGCAGTGGGACAAATTGGAATGCGCATGGCGGTTCAAGGTAATGTCCGTGTCGCGGCTGAATCGCGACATACTTTTGGAGGGTCACTACGTATCGCCTACCGAGCGGGAACTATAACCGGTATGCTGACAGATGGTCTTGGATTGGCCGGTGGGACCATCATTTTTATCATTTTTGGTGTCGCAGCCCCTGATGCCTTGTTAGGCTTTGGATTCGGGGGGACATTGATAGCACTGTTTATGCGAGTCGGCGGAGGTATATTTACCAAAGCGGCAGATGTCGGTGCGGACCTCGTGGGTAAACTTGAGGCCGGTATTGATGAAGATGATCCTCGTAACCCCGCTGTTATCGCCGACCTAGTAGGTGATAATGTCGGTGACTGTGCAGGGATGGCAGCCGATATATTCGAATCCTATGAAGTGACCATCGTATCCAGCTTAATCCTTGGAGTAGCGTTATTTTTTATCACAGGCCACCTTGAATGGGTCATTTACCCCTTGCTGGTGCGTGGGATCGGTGTGATTGCTTCTATAATCGGCACTTACCGGGTACGTGGAGGTGAGGGAAAAAGTGGAGATGCCATGAAAGTCATCTTTTCTGGCTTTCTAACTTCTGCCGCGATATCAGTGGTTTTGTTCGGCATCGTCGCATTCTTATATATGCAGCCAGTCAATGGTGGTTGGTGGCGACCTTTCCTGGCGACCACAATTGGTGTCCTCTTGGCCATAGGTATCGATCGCTTGACGGATTTCTTTACAGGCACTCATTATCCACCGGTAAAGGAAATTAAAAAATCAGCCGACACTGGTGCAGCTACATTTATTCTATCTGGAACGTCTGTGGGATTTGAGTCATCTGTGTGGTCAATCATTATCATCGCAGCCACGATTTTTGCCTCGATTCTGATTTTTGGCGGTGTCAGTGATAACCCCTACGAACAATTCACCTACATCTTATATGGTATTGCTATGGCTGGTATCGGTATGCTCACCCTTACCGGGAACAATGTTGCTATGGATTCATTTGGCCCAATCGCTGACAACGCTAATGGGATTGGCGAAATGGCTTGGCATGGTAAGGATGATCCTGACACCACAGCCGCTCGCCAGATTATGGCCGACCTGGATGCGGTTGGAAATACAACAAAAGCGATCACTAAGGGCATCGCCATCGGTTCAGCTGTGATAGCAGCCGTTTCATTATTCGGCGCGTTTATAACCGATGTCGGCCGTGTGGACCCCACTGCTCTTGCAGGTGGTATACGTATTTCCTCGCCACAAGTATTCGTCGGATTGTTGATCGGAGGGGCTATACCTTGGTTATTCTCATCTTACGCAATCCAGGCTGTCACCCGGGCTGCCTCATTAATCATTTTTGAAGTTCGACGCCAGTTCAATCTTGGAGTTCTTGAGGGTAAGGTCGAACCAGACTATCGCCAGCCAGTTATTATCTCCACCATGGCAGCCCAAAAGGAGCTCGTTCCTCTTGCACTGATTGGGGTCCTCACTCCCATAATTGTAGGCTTAGTGCTCCAAGTTGAAGCCTTAGGTGGTCTCTTGGTTGGCATCATTCTCTCTGGCCAATTATTGGCCGTCTACCTGAATAATTCCGGTGGAGCGTGGGATAATGCCAAGAAATTAATTGAAGACGAACCACGAGATCCTGAGAATAATCTGGGGAAAGGCTCTGAGCGTCACAAAGCCGCTGTAGTTGGCGATACGGTGGGTGATCCCTTCAAAGATACCGCTGGACCGGCATTAAACCCAATGATCAAAGTTGTAAACTTAGTCGCATTGATTATCGCCCCTATTGTCGTAACTTACAAAGAAATGGGTTGGGTAGGTTGGTTTATTGTCTTACTCCTTGTGCTTTCTTTGATCTGGGCTATCATGCGGAGCAAGAAACCTTCAGCCGACATTGAAAAAGCAATTGCTTCAGCTGATTGAATCACTCAATAAGAACTCAATATAGTTATGGGAGCTCAGATGGCAAAATATCCTGTCGATGGGCTCCCATATAATTTCCACCACCAAATTTGTTAGGAAAAAAGCCCCCCACTTGACATTCCCCGAGCTTTCTTTTATTCTTCGTTAGGTAGTAACTACTCAGCCTAAGGCAGGAAGAGCACTTCTCCCCGCAGCCTGAGCAGTGACGTTAGATAGATACAATATGATCTGAAAGGTTGAATTTTACACCCCGATCGATGGTCATCATCATATTTTGATGCTACCTGAAATCTGCCTGTTAAATTCTTTTAAATCCTTGTCACTTCGCGAAGAATAAGGCATACTAAATAATGGAGAATCGTAACTAATCGATTCGTTAAGCAGCTACCAGCGAATGGGACAGACATCGGTATGAAAATTGCAGCCCATATATTACCAACTGTCTAGGGTAAGGGAGCGTATCTGATGGCTAAAATCTCGCTAAGGGCATATGACCGCGAAATTGAGACTTTGATCGGTCGTGGTAATCACGATCAGGCAATAGCTCACTGTCGCCATATCCTCAGCATCTACAATAAACATATATATAGTTACCGCTTATTAGGTAAAGCATACCTGGAGAGCCAACGATTTGGTGATGCTGCTGATATCTTCCAGCGCGTATTGTCCACTTTACCAGATGATTTTATCTCTCAGGTAGGAATGAGCATTATTCGCGAAGATGAAGGTACTCTGGATGAAGCAATCTGGCATATGGAACGTGCCTACGAGGTTCAACCTGCTAATAACGCCATCCAAAGAGAACTGCAACGCCTTTATGGAAAGAGAGATGGCATAGAACCGCCAAAAATTCGCCTTACCCGGGGCGCGCTTGCGCGTATGTACATCAAAGGAGAGCTCTACCAGCAAGCTATCAACGAACTACGACCTTCCCAAGCGCAAGTCTCTCAACGCCCTGATTTGTACGTGCTGCTGGCACAAGTTTACTATCTTACAGGAAAAAGAGTTGATGCCGCGCAGGCATGTAACCAATTGATAAAAAGATTTCCTTTCTGCTTCGAAGCCAACCGGATTCTGACAGCTATATTGACCGAAAGCGATCGTGCTGATGAAACCAAGGTCTATCGCCAGCGCCTTATCGCCCTAGATCCATATGCCGCCCATACATCCCCCACCGCTCCCACCCCAGATGAAGTCCCTGACTCTGCTGTTTCTCTAGAAAAACTGGAGTGGAGTCCGGACGCTACTCCAGCCGGTATGCTGTCCCAGCCTGAATGGGCGTCATCATTGGGTGTTGAAATCGGGGAAGAACCTTCTGAAGAAGAAACCCTCCCCGAATGGCTTGACTCAATGGGAGAACCATCCGCCACAACCGAGGATATCGGCGAGGCAATTTCCGAAGCATCAATTCCATCAGTAGATCCATCTCCTTTAGACTTAACCTCGGACGAGATACCAGCCGAACCATCAGCCGACGATAAAATTCCCGTGTGGCTGAAAGATGCCGGATGGGAAGCTTCTTCTGGTCCTGTTGAAGATACACCTGATATCCTCGCCGCAGAGGATGAGCAAGATATCTCACCAGACGAGTTAGCTCCTGCTGACCTGCCAGACTGGGTCCAAGCGATCGCACCCTCAGAAGAAGCAGCTGAAGGTGATATTTCTTCCGATGAAGATGCATCCGAAATTGGTGACGATTCCCTCCCAGTTGAAACGAGTGCACTACCTTGGCTCGAAGAAACGCCTCCGGGACCAACCGATACGGTTGCATCCTGGTTAGAAGAACAAGAGCCACAAGTTCCAGAAGCCGCCGAATTGGATCTAGAGCCTGGAGAACCCATTGAAATTCCAGAATGGTTACAAGACCTGAAGCAAGATGAAATTCCACCCGTTCCAGCTGGTTATAAACCCGATCAAGAGCTTGAAGCATCCTTGGACGAGGGTACATTGGATCTCGTTGCAGAAGATGCTCCAACTAACCAGGCGCTTATCAGGATCCTTCTGGAACGGATGGGTTTACAGGTAACAATTGCAGAAGACGGCAATGAGGCTCTGCAGAAAGTCCTGACGCAACAATTTGACTTGATTTTCATGGACATGATGATGCCCAACATGAACGGGTATGGGGCGACAGGGGCAATTAAGGAGGAAGGTATA
>DAOVXM010000283.1 GCA_030636125.1 Chloroflexota bacterium
AGGAGGTCTGGCCGGAGGACCTCGGTCAGCGGATCGGCATCGAAAACCAGGACACAGGAAGCATGGCGCTTTTCGACCTGGTGTGTTTTGCGGCGCCATGTGAGGAGTTCAGCCATTTTGCTACTCAGAGCCAGCATGAGCGGCTCCCGGCAGATAAGCTGAAAGCCACGCTACAATTCTTGGGGAATGGGCGGCGCGGCTTTCTATTCGTGTTGAGCGATGATCAGGAAGCGGTGACCGTCCGGCCGGGGGATAGGGTGTTTGTGGTTGACCTGGGGGAGTAAGTTGAATCTGGGAAATGGTGTGCGTGGGGGTCATGCGCCCCTCACTTCATAAAGACTTTCTAAAAATTAAGGTTTGAGAATATAGTCAAGCCATAATTTGCCGCTGGAGCTGTCCTCGAGGATGTTCACTTTGTTTTCGTCGAATTTTGTCCTGTCGTAACTGGGCTCGCAGGTGGGGCATTCGGTATCTTCGCAGTTCAGGATGATGCGGCCCTGGGTGCGTTTCTCCAGCTCGGCGTACAGGCTGGGCGCGGGGAATTTCCACTTGTTCCTGTGAGCGCGCACCTTATCCACGGGGATCATAGCGGTTAATTCATCCTCGTTGGTCATCTTATCCAGACCGCCCTCGATCAGGGTAGCGTTGATGCTGCCGTGATGGCCGACTTTGTAAAGCACTGTGCGCTTGAACAGCTCATTCAGGTCTTCTACTTCTTTGTTTTCCCACTCCTTCCAGCTCTCTTCTTCCGCATCACCGGGGAAGAGCAGCACTTTGCCGCTGTCGGTCAGTTCGATAGCCAGCACCAGACTGGTATTGTTAACATGGGAAACGTGCTGGAGCGCCAGACTTTCAGAGACTCGCAGCCAGTCATAATCGATACGCCGCCATTTAGCTTTATTTTCTTTATCGCCGGACAAACCGTAGTACTGCTGATAAAAATCAAGCACTTCAAGCGGTATCTCCTGGTCCGAATCCTCAGCCTGGCAGGCTTTTTCAAGGTCGTTGATGGGAATGGCGCGGGAGGGGTCGAAAGGCAGGCTCAGCCTGGACAGCTCGTCGATATCGGATTGGGATAATTCAATATCAGGTACTGCTGACAGGTTCAGGTTGGCCTGGGTGGCGGCGGCAGCCATAAAGGCGGTCATCTGGTTGAGTTTTAATCCATGACTAGTCTGAGGGGCCTGGCTTGGTTTGCCTCCGAGCTGGCGCATCTTCCTGGAGGGACCAAGCACATAGACCTTGATGCCAAATTCAGGGATGTCCTTGACGGATTTAGCCTCATGCGCTTCGCTGGCTGGCTCCAGGTATTCCGGTGTCCCCCATCCAGTGCGCAGATCCCCCATGATCTGCCTGAGCCAGGTGCCCCCTGACTTTTTTCGAGCGCCCAACAGGGCATCGGGTTCATCTTCGGGACCATCAAATCGTAAGAGCTCCTGGACCTTCTGGCTCTGCTTCTCTCCCATGCCCAGCATAGCGGCTTTGATGGCCAAGCTGCGCGCCTCTAGATTAGGCGCGATGATCTCTTTTACCTGGGGGTCGTCCAGGTTCTCGGTCCAGGCCAGCCAGACGCGGTCGACCTGCAGGGGCTGCTCCGGAGTCTCCTCGGGGTCCAGGCCGAGAATTTTCCTGGCGTAGCGGAAACCAGAGATATGATCCCAGTGTTCGTGGGTTGCCACCAGGGTGTCTATGTGGGCGCCGGTCGTGGACAGGATATCTGCGGCGATGCTGCGCATTCTGTCGGCGCCCTTGGAGGTCGGCATCAACACGCCAAAATCGATCAGCATGTGATAGAGTTCCCCCTCATCATTCTTGAATGTCAACAGGAAGCAGTCCCCCAGGCCTGGGCGGTACATACGCACTTTCACTTCGACAAGTTTATTTTCTTTCTCATTACAGCAAATCATTAGTCCTCCTCCAGGTCATCACCGTGTAGCAGGGCGAAGGGTTCTCCCTGGTCCTCTGCGCCTTTGAAATAATTCAGGCGCGCGCCTCCAAAGTAAGTGTAACGCATGGAAGTTTCAGGGGAACCCAGGAATTTACGTTGTTCGTTCAAACGCCGGTTGCTGCCGATTCTCTTAGAGATGACAAAACGCACCTCGCCTGTCTCAATATCGATCAGCATGGTGGCCCCCCCTCTGAAGATAAAATCTCCAGGATATTTTTTCATATCCAGTGTGCCCTCATCGGCCTGGCGCTGCCTGTTGGGATCGAGGTAGCCGTGCCGCCTCTGGTTGATCTCCACGACCAGGTCGGTGATGGTGCGCCCGGCGGGGCCGATGCGATATGCCAGGCGAGTGGAGTTCACCTCCAGTTCGGGCCTGCCTGTATCGTCAGTGAATATGCTTAACATTTTTTTGTCCGGGAAGAGTTTCAGGCGCAGCGAGTTCCGCACGACGGCCTCAATTTCCTCTTCGCTCCCCAAATCCTTTTTATATGCATCTATCAGGTCCCCTTGCACCCAATTGCGCACCGTCCCCCGGAAGGCCTGGTTATACATAAAAATGCCTCTGCGCGATTCGCCGCGCTGTTTCTGTAAGCGCTCGAATTTATGGATCTCCTTCAGCCGGCTGAAACAGTTGGCGATAAAGAAATTTGCCAGGACTTTATCGTTTCCGGGCGTAAGCCAGAGCAGGCTTTCTTCGGATAGGCTCCGTACATTCGATGGGTAAATGCCGCGCTGGCGGAAGCTCTCGATCATGGCAATGCGGTGCCCGTCGCGATCGTCGGGGAAAAGATCGCGATCAGCGGTGATGATGGCGCGCAGGTACTCGCCAAAGGTGATATCGACCGGCGGGCACTAGTCTAAAGCGCGCACGCACATATTGAGGATGCGCTGGGAGGTTTTAGCGGCCTCGGCGGCCAGACGCTTGACCAGGTCAGGGTGGATGGCGCCTTCGGGCAGCACCCCGGTTCCACCCGTGGCGATGCGCAGCAGGTCCAGGCTGCGGTTTTTATAAACCGTCAGGAAGGCGTCGAAGACGGCCGCCACCAGGATTGAGCCGCGCTGGTGAGGTTCGCGTGCCTGGTGGATCTCAGTGGGATCCGGCAAGCCGGTTTTCGGATCCTTCTTTCCGATGGCGTTCCGCAGGGCGCCCCGCTTGCCGATGGCCTCGCCAAACTGCCGGGCGAGTTCAGCCAGAAGGTTTTCGCTGGTCAGGTCGCCGCGAGTGCGGGCGATCTGGTGTTTTAAGACCTCTGCGTGTGAGAAGTGCTGGAAGAGGGCGACGATATCGGAGAAGGCCTCGTGCAGGGCCAACACATCAATATTGCTCGGTTCAGCGAAGTAAGGGTGCAGACCGTCCAGCAAGGCGTGTGTGGTTTCGTGCGTGATGATGTCGTGCGACAGGCAGGTAAAAACGATGCCCCCAGGCAGGTTGCGCCCGGCATATTGTTTTGAGGCAGGAAAGTAGCCGAATAAGATCGCTTTTTTGCGCGGGCTGTAATAGGCGTTGGCCTGGCGCAAGGCGTGCGGGTAAATGCGGATGCGCCGGACAAATTCCTCCCGGCCATCTTGCTGGCGCGGCGACCAGAGTACCGGTCGTCCCAGAGCACGCTCGAAGTTCTGGATGGTCTTGCTGGTGACAGCGTAGACCATCTGCTGGTGGAATTGAGGGGTGCCCTCTGAAGGGGCTAATCCATGCTGGACCAGCAGGTAAGGGTTATCCAGGTTCACTGGTGGGTAGAAATTACCCGAAGCCGGGTCGATATCAACCACCTCCAGGTACTCGCCGACCGGCCCGCTTTTCAGGTCTTCCCAAGGGACACTCAGGGTGAGCTTGTTGATAACGGCGGTATCTAGATTGGTGCTTAAGGCGGGGTCAAAAGCGAAAACCCGCAGCATCCTGTTTTGGGGTTTTGGAATCTTGAAGTTAGCGGTTGGGGACATGCTGCCTCCCTGTAGGTACTTGTTTCAATTTGCCAGCTTTTCTCATTCCAGCGAAGGAGAATTAAGATACCGGGTTTCTCATGCATAAATTATATCGACCACTGGTTCAACAAGCGTGATTGGCCAACCAATGCAGATCATCATTTAAGAAACCCGGTATCTCTTAAACGACCAGCCACCTGGGTTGATTATTTGTAGTATAGCATGAACTTTAGGGCTTACGCATTTTATCTAAGGTGCGTGGCACTTGCCAAGTGCCACGCACCTGCTTAGTACCGGCGTTGGTCCAGCCGGGAAATAGGGTGTATGGGGTTGGCGATGGGGAGTAAGTTCAGTGCATGTAGTAGGAAAATGGTTTGGTGCGCTCGACGGTGATGTGCCGATACATCGTGTGCTTTTTAACTAATATCGGTATATAGGTGGATAAGCGAGTGAGCAAAGGCGTTCATGAAAGCAGCTTGCGCCTGCCGAAGTTAACTATTCCCTGAATCAGGAAAGGAGTTCCCATCAGTATCAGGGCGACGATGGTGTAGAGCGCGAGCAGTTCAAGGAAGTTGGTAAATTTTGGGGCGTGAGCGGGAATACCCGTGGGTAAATCTTTTATCTGGTATTCACCAATATAGGCCAGGGTGAGAGCGGCGATCAGGTTCACACCGATAACCAACCCAAGCGTAATACGATAATTACCCAGGCGCACGATGGTCCCAGCCGTCAGGGCGGTGATCAGGCCCAGTCCGATAGCGAGCCAACCTTCAATAGGGTTGGGGATAAATTCCAACATCATGACC
>DAOVXM010000366.1 GCA_030636125.1 Chloroflexota bacterium
GCGTAGACATGTTTGTCTACCTCGCTGGGATCTGGATAGGGAGCTTCGATTGCGAATTCAGCCCCAGCTTCTATCTCATCTTTTACTTCAGCCTCAAATTGGTCGAAAATTATTTGCTCAGCCAGTCCCTGGTCGATCAGCCACTTCGCTAATATTTCGAGAGGGTCGCGTTCTGTTTTCCATTCTTGCTCTTCTTCCTTCGAGCGGTAGTAAGTGCGGTCTATGTCGCCAACATGATGACCATGGTAGCGATAGGTGTTGCACATGAGGAAGGCCGGTCCTTCACCTTGACGGGCTCGCTCAACCAGGCGCGCCATGGTTTCAAAGACCACCTGCACATCTTGCCCGTCGACCGTTTCAGTGTAAATGCCAAATGCTTCTGGACGCGCAGTGATCTCCCCTGCAGTGGCTTCCTTGTAGTGCGTATACTCGTTGTACAAATTGTTCTCGCACACGTATATCACTGGTAACTTCCACAGGGAGGCCATGTTCATCACTTCGTAGAACAAACCTTGCCCCAGTGCGCCTTCCCCAAAGAAGCATACTGCAACCTGTCCTGTGCCGCGCTGTTTGGCTGAGAAGGCCGCCCCGGTGGCGATCCCCGCGCTGCCCCCCACGATGGCATTGGCGCCCAGGTTTCCGAAGTCCGGATCGGCAATATGCATCGATCCACCTTTCCCGCGGCAGTAGCCCGCTTCTTTGCCCAGGAGCTCTGCGAACATGCGATCCGCGCTGGCCCCTTTAGCGAGGCAGTGACCATGGCCACGGTGTGTGCTGGTGATATAGTCTTCGGGTTGCAGGGCTTCGCATACGCCTACTGCCACGGCCTCCTCCCCGATATAGAGATGGGCTAGCCCAGGCATAATGGCGCTCAAATAGAGTTCGTTAACCTTCTCCTCGAAGGCGCGGATTTTAGCCATCTGCTGGTACATATGCAGGTAATGTTCTACATTCACACTTATCTGAGTCTGTTGGGTTTCTGTTTTATTGTGTTTTTTATCAGTCATTTCCCAACCCGGACATACGCGCTAGTACTTCGAAGATGATGGCGAAATCTTCCTCGGCCATACCCATCCCGCGGGCCGCGGTGAGGATTTCGTTTGTAGCAGCAGTGGTAGGAAGCGGGACGTCTAGTTGCTGGCCGAGTTCTTGCGCCAGGTTCATATCCTTCTGCATCATATTCACATTGAACCAGGCCTCATCCGGCATACCCAGCACGAACGGGCCACGGTACTTCACCATAGGTGAGGCGATGACGCTGTTTAGCAAAACTTCCACGGCTGTCTCGCGCTTGATGCCGCTTTTCTCGGCCAGGAGCACACCTTCGCTGAAAGCTAGCATCTGTACCGCCAGACTGAGATTGGTGGCGATTTTCATGGCGACCGCCAGGCCATTTTCCCCCACGTGGGTCGCCTTTGGGCCGATGTCCAGCAATAAAGGCTTGACTTTTTCAAACACAGCCTGGTCGCCACCCACCATGATGGATAGTTTTCCCCTCTCAAGGGTTTCCACACTGCCGGAGACTGGGGCATCGAGCATGTGAGCCCCTTTGGCAGCGACTTGGGCCGCTAATTCGCGACTGGTAGCAGGGCTGACTGTGCTCATGTCTATGTAGATCTTGCCTGGACCTAATCCGGCTAAGACACCATCGGGGCCACCTGTCACAGCGAGTACAGCTTTCGTGTTGGTCACCATGCTGAAGGTTACATCGGCTGCTTCCACCACGGCGCGCGGGGTTTCGCCCCACTGCATGCCCGCATCCAGCAACCGTTGGGCTTTTAACTTGGTGCGGTTGTATCCAGTGACTGTATGACCTGCATCTAACAGACGTTTGGCCATACGGCCACCCATAACGCCCAGGCCGATATATCCCAGGTTTGTCATAATTGCTCCTCGTTTTCTTCTAGATCTTTTGAAGCGAGAGCGTATTCGATATCAATGCGAATTTGTTCGAGATGGGCGCGCATCGAAGTGCGCGCTGCATCTGGATCTCTGTGTTTTATCGCTTCTAGAAGGTTTTTATGGTGCGGCTGTCCTCGTTCTAATCCACCCTTTACGTTTGCCGCTTGTTTGCGGTGTTCCCGTAATAATTCCACCAGCGTATCAATTAGAACGGGTATCAGTACGTTGTCGGATCCTTGAGCCAGGGCAAGATGAAAATCCAGGTCGGCTTCAATGTAAGTGTCGGGATCATCCATAGCATTATCCATAGCATCCACGGCATCTTGCATGATGGCAATATTCTCCTCGGTAGCACGGATGGCTGCCAGGGCAGCGATTTCAGGTTCGAGAATTTCACGCACTTCGACCAGGTCCATGATGCCATCCTCATGCCCGATTTTGACTAACAGGTCGATCGAGTGACGCACTGCCGCGGAAGTGCTATGGGTTACGAAGGTGCCGCGTCCAGGATAGATCTCAACCAAACCCCTTTGGGTTAATGCCTTCATCGCTTCACGAATCGCCGTACGGCTTACGCCAAACTGTTCGGCTAATTCGCGCTCGGCAGGCAGTTTATCTCCAGGTTGGAGCTCCCCGCTTAGAATACGATCTTCTATTTGGGCGACAATTTGCTCGTATAGCCTGCCTGTATGAATAGGGGTATACATTTATCGAAAGATGTATAGGATTTGATTGGTATAGTGGTACGGTGGTATGATGTTTCTGCCCCAGTATATAATAGGAAATATCCCGTGTCAAGAGCAAACCTGGTGTTAAATTAAGGGCGACAACTTCTACAGCCTCGTTTATAATACCTTATGATGACGACGAAACGAACCAATGAAGAGTGGCTAGCAGACCTGCGTGAAGCAGGACCGGCCCAAGAGACAGCTTTGGCCGATTTGCATGCCATCATCTTGTCAGGGCTGCCTTATGCCCTCTCCAAATGGCTCTCTCCGGATAACCCACTATTCACGCCGTTGGCCGAGGAAGTGGCTCAAGAGACCTTACTGCGCGTGCTGGCAAATATGGACTCTTTCGAGGGTCGCAGCCAGTTTACGACCTGGGTGCACAAAATTGCTGTACGCGTTGCCCTTACTGAATTACGCCGAAAGCGCTGGAAAGATATCTCCCTTGACAACCTCATGGAGAATGAGGAAAGCCCCGCCTCACCAAGCTTGATGGCGGACCCCGCCATCGGGCCTGAGAGAGCCGTCGAACAAGAGGACATGCTGGCCCTGGTGCAGCGGTTGATCGCGGAGGAATTAACGGAGAAGCAGCGACAAGCTATGATCGCGGTGACCATCCAAGGTGTGCCCCTTGAAGAAGTGGCGCGTCGCATGGGTATGCAACGCAACGCATTGTATAAGTTAATGCACGATGCTCGCCTGCGTTTGAAACGCCGGATGGCCAGCGAAGGTCTTTCACCTCAGGATGTACTGGCAGTTTTCGAAAGCGAGTAAGAATTTATCTCTCTGGCATATCTGGAGAGCAGAGGTTATATATGCGGCTAATAAATAGATTCACACGCTTATTCCAGCGGAATCGTGGCGGGGATGGACCAGCCGATAAGGGATCACCCCAAACGAGCGAAGCGCTGCACAAAATGCTCCATATGATAGATCAGACGCAAGAGGAAGAATACTCTTGCGACGAGGTCTACCAATTGTTGGATCAATATGCTGAAGCGGTTGAACGCGGCGAAGATACTGCTCAACTGATGCCCCTGGTCAAGCACCATTTAGATTTGTGCCGGGATTGCCACGAGGAGTACGAGGCGCTTTTGAACATACTCGAAAGCTCTCCCTCAATATAATTTCCATCGACAGGTATCAAGAGTAATTTCCGCGCCCTGATCTTATTCAAGGCGCGATTTGTTTATGGCGGGTTGCCGAATAGAATTCAAGCCTGGCAATTTTTCGGATATAATTTGTGGAACTTATCCATATATCTGCGAGTAACTTATTTCCCGATATATTGGAACTGCTTTTTAGTAATCTGGAGTGACCATGACTGATCCAATGCTTCTCTCGTTATACAATTATGATGAATTCGTTCCGGTTAAGTTCGAACACTGGTTGAAC
>DAOVXM010000346.1 GCA_030636125.1 Chloroflexota bacterium
GTTGACAAGCCATCATCCTCGGGCAGGAGGTCATACACGCCGTAGGCTTCAGCGACGGTATGATCGCTATCGGCAAGTATGGGAAACTGAGCCCTACTTGTTTGCACACTGGTTTTAGCAGAGATATCACTCTGGACAGCGATAGCTATCACCTGCGCACCCATTTCTTCATATTTGGCGCGGTCATTTTCGATCTCACGGAGCTGTGTCATGCATGGAGTACATATGTAAGTGTAATAAAAAACGAGCACCACCTGCTCGTTTTCCCCCAACTCATCCGCCAGGCTCACCATATTCCCGTTAGTGTCGGGCAGGGTGAAGTCGGGGGCTATATCCCCGGTGCGCGGACCGTCGCTAGTGTCAGCATTCCCACAGCCAGCTAAGAATGACAGCACCAAGATTACAGCAATGGAAAAGAACGCGCCCTTTGTAGTCATAATTCTTATGCCTCCTGAATAAATAAATATGCGATTATTACAGAAATCACGGGGAGGTCACCTATGATAGAAACCTGTCTCCGGCCAAGGCCGGATTGTGGGAACTACCCACGCCTACCATACAACCTCGATTCATTTGTCCTGTTCGGATAGATACGCCTCTGCCATGGCCTGGTAGCGGGCAGCGGTTGCCGACCAGTATCGCTCAAGCTGTATCTCTTTCTTGGCGTAAGCATCTGCCATAGCTTGATAACGAGCAGCGGTTACCAACCGGTATCGCTCAAGCGATGCTGTTTCACTGGCCGCGTGTAGGTCAGCCAAACCCTGGTAGCGGGCTGCGGTTACCGACCAGTATCGCTCAAGCTGTATCTCTTTCCTGGCGTGATAATCTGCCAACGCCTGATAACGGGCAGTTATGGCTTCAAGAGCTCGCTGGTTGTTATCCACACTGTTACCTGCGAGCTGGATAACCACAAAAGTCGTGATAATCAATACCAGACTAAGAGCTATTGCCATTACCCAAAACCAATTTATTTCTTTCTTAGCGATGCGAGTCCCTGCGGTTTGGCTTGAACCAGTAACTTCGGCTTGTGTAGTCATCACTTATCCTCCTTTGATCTATGTAGTTGAAACCCTTTTTGGGTATCAACCGGATAGTGACAGTCTAGTGCACTCGCCAGAAACGCACATCAGGTAAACTGCGTAATTTAGATGCGTATTTTTTTAATCCGGGGCGGGAGGGGAGTACGTCAAATGGCGTATATGCAATCGATTGACCAGCACAGCCTCTCTAGAGGCTAACCGAGGATTTTTAAACTGCCGTTAAAGCCTGCTATCGGACAGTTAGTCACCCTTGCGAAGGTTGAAAAATCACAATTTCTATACCGGTTCTTCTAGAACACTTAGATAGTTTACCTGCACTATCCACCAGAAAACCTTCGCAAGGGTTATATCGAAAGATAATGAAAAGTGTAAATAAAAAACCCGGTATATCTAACCCCACCTAGGCAATATTGTGCTCAAGGGCAAAGCGCGTGGCCGCGCTGCGCGAGTTTACTTGGATCTTGCCGTAAATGGATTCCAAGTGCTTGGAAACTGTGCGCGGGCTGATGACCAGCCTTTCAGCCACCTGGGGATTGGTGAGGCCTGAGGCAACCAGGCGCAGGACCTCGGCCTCACGTCTGGTCAGTCCGTATTGCTGTGCGATATCTGTAGAATTAGCCGATGGCTCGCCATCACCAGATGACGAAGAGCTATCATTTGGTCGAGCGACCCGGCGTTGTAGGGCTATATCAATGACTTGCTCCAGGCCCAGTGAGTAACCCCTCTCCCAGGTATCTTGGAAGGCTTCATCTCCTAGCGCAGCCCTCGCCGCCGCTAGGTATGGAGCATAGTCCTCCGCGTAAGAAGGCGGTAGGGGTGTATGAAAGGATTCGCGTAATGAAAATCCCGCCCCCCATAATAGTATCGCCTCTTCATGCTTATTTTGTTCCACCGCTATAATCGCCAACGCTTCAAGTCTCCAGCTCAAACCCCAAGTGCTCCCATACTCCAAAGATAAAGTCAGCGACTCTTGAAAGCAAGACTTTGCCGAATCATAATCCCCCTGCAGAAACGCCAGTTCGCAATTTGTAGCTAAGGCGAACGCGATCCCCCATTCGTCCCCTAGTTTCCTGAAGAGGGCCAGGCTTTCTTGGGCTGAGGTAGTCGCTTGCTGGTAGCTCTCGCTTCTCATCTGAGCATCTCCCAGGCGGAGCAGCGTTAGAGCCACATTCCAATCATCGCTCATCTCCCGGAAAAGAGTCAGGCTATCTTCAAAATGTCTGATGCCCTTCTGGTGGTCGCCAGTCATATAAGCGATGAGACCCAATACATGGTAGACGTGAGCAATGACCTCCTGATCGTCAAACTTTTCACATAACCTGAGGCCTTGCTCGACAACCGAATTCGCTCGATCATAGTTCCCATAGTGGAAATTCAAATCACCAGCCACAATCAGACCCCTGGCTTGCGTTAAATCCATGGGGTGATACATATTTAACAACCGATCGAGCCATTCAATACCCTCAATAATGTAACCTCGTCGATACCAGAAATGCCCGAGCGCGCTAGCCAGGCGTACCCCGATCTTTAAAGATCCAACCTCCAATGACCACGCCAATGCAGCCCGCAGGTTGTCGTGCTCGGTTTCAAGTCTATTAAACCAGACGGATTGATTTGCTCTCTTTATTTTCGGTGCTGCCACCTCAGCTAACTCAAGGTAGTGGTAAAGGTGTTTATATCGGAGATGAGCCATTTCGCCGGATTCTGATAACATGTCTCCAGCAAAATGCTTAATGGGGATTAACATCCTATAGATCGCTTCCTGATCATGAGATACCAAAATCAGGGACTTATCCACCAGGTTAGACAGCAAACCAAATATCTCGCTAGCTTGCAGAGTAGGCAGTGGAACTTGGAAATCGCCAAACCTGCGGTAAACATCCACCCGCCCTGCAGGGGCTAAGCCCCCCGCACAAACCACTTGGACATCCTCCAGGACGAATCTTCCGGCGAATATCGCCAGGCGGCGGAAAAGCATTTGCTCCCTCTCGCCGAGCAGGTCATAGCTCCATGCCAAGCTGGCTACCAATGTCTGCTGGCGAGCCACGACTGTCCGGCCTCCCGTGGCGAGAAAGTTCAGGCTGTCCTTCAAATGATCTGCGATCTGCACCGGGCTCAACAGCCTCACTCTAGCCGCCGCCAGCTCGACTGCCAGGGGAATGCCGTCCAGCAGGAGACAAATCTGGGCAATAGCCGCGGCCGTATCCTGCTCGACCTGAAATCCAGGGTGATATGCCCTGGTACGTTCGATGAAGAGTTGGGCTGCCTCGGATCGTTCAAGGCAATCCTGATCCAAGGGCTGCTCCAGGTCGGGTAGTGACAAGGTGGGCACCTGATAGATAGTTTCACCGGGGACACCCAGGGGCTCACGGCTGGTAGCTAAGACCTGCAGGTTGGGACAAAAGAGCAGAAGTTCCGCAACCATTTCAGCGCAGACCTGCAAGAGATGCTCGCAGTTGTCCAGCACCAACAATACATCTTTCTGGTGCAGGTATTCCTTGAGTACCTCTATCCTGGATTTCTCTCCTCCTCCACGTAACCCCAAGGTCGTGGAGACTTTATGCACCACGAGCTGCGGCTCAAACAGCGATCCCAATTCCACCAACCAGACCCCATCCTTATATTCATCCAGTTTATGTGCGGCAGCTTCCAGGCCGAGCCGCGTTTTCCCCACCCCACCCGCTCCGGTCAGCGTCAGCAAGCGGGTTCCATCCAACAACCTCGCCAGCTCCTCGAGCTCTCGTTCACGACCCACGAAGCTGGTCAACTGGAGAGGCAGGTTGTGGGAAACCGGGTCAATTTGCTGGGAGACTTTTAGTTCCGACATACTTTACGAAGAACCCTACGGCAGAGCCACCGCCCATTCAAACAAATCATTCAATCCACGAAGTTTCAGTGCTCGTCATATAGAGCTTGGCTCTTGACCCCCATTGTTTCGTTGACGTCTATCTTAAGAAATATAGAGCGCAAGCCCAGGCTGCATTGGAATAAGTATAACATTTATTGAGATAATTAGGGGCAACTTTAGCACAATAACAACAATATTATTATTCAAAAAGGTCGTGGGTAAAAGTCCACCTTAGAGTAAGAGGCTGCATGATTAGGTGATTGGCAAAAAGCCAATA
>DAOVXM010000491.1 GCA_030636125.1 Chloroflexota bacterium
ACCATGGGTCAGCAATTCGGCCGTCGTTCCTGGGCGGAACCCTGGAAGATCAAAATGGTAGAACCCATCCAAATGATCAGCCGGGAAGAGCGAGAACGTGCCATGGATCAAGCCGGCTTCAACACATTCCTGCTGCGTTCGGAAGACGTTTATATTGATCTACTTACAGACAGCGGCACCAGCGCCATGAGCGATAGGCAGTGGGCTGGCATAATGCTTGGGGATGAAGCTTATGCCGGTAGCCGCAACTTCTACCACCTGGAAGAAGCCATCCGTACTTATTATGGATACCGCTATATTGTGCCCACCCACCAGGGCCGGGGAGCTGAACACCTCATCAGCCAGGCGGTGATCAAGCCCGGTATGTTTGTTCCCGGTAATATGTACTTTACGACCACTCGCTTACACCAGGAGCTGGCAGGCGGCACCTTTGTAGATGTGATCATTGACGAAGCCCACGACTCCACCCACCCCCACCCCTTCAAAGGCAACATCGACCTGGACAAGTTACAGGCGCTTATCGATAAAGTCGGGGCAGATAAAATAGCCTACATCAGCCTGGCCGGTACGGTAAATATGGCTGGAGGCCAACCGGTAAGCATGGCCAACGTGCGCGCCCTGCGCGAATTGTGTAACAAGCATGACATTCGCATTTATCTTGACGCCACTCGCATGGTTGAGAATTCTTTCTTTATTCAAGAGCGGGAAGAAGGATATGCAGATAAATCCATTGCTGAAATTCTGAAAGAGTTCTGTAGCTATACCGATGGCGCTTGGATGAGTTCTAAGAAGGATCATCTGGTTAATATTGGCGGCTGGCTAGCCGTCAACCATGAAGATGTCTTTGATCTTGCCCGCAACATGGTCGTGATCTATGAAGGTCTGCACACTTACGGCGGTATGGCTGGCCGCGACATGGAAGCTTTGGCGATTGGTATTGCCGAATCGGTAAATGACGATCACGTGCGCAGTCGCGTAGATCAGGTCCGTTACCTGGGCAGATTGTTGCTAGACTGGCGGGTTCCGATCATGGAGCCGGTGGGAGGTCATGGGATATTCCTGGATGCCAAACGGATGTACCCCCATATCCCACAGGACCACTTCCCGGCGCAAACCTTAGCCAGCGAACTTTACCTGGATTCGGGTGTGCGCAGCATGGAACGAGGCATCGTCAGCGCTGGGTGTGACCCTGAAACCGGGGAGCACCGTTACCCCGCGTTGGAACTTACCAGGCTGGCTGTCCCGCGTCGTGTTTATACCCAGGCGCACATGGACGTTGTAGCCGAGTCAGTCAAGGCAGTTTTCGACGCCCGTGAACAGACACACGGTCTGAAGATGGTCTATGAGCCAGAGTATTTGAGGTTCTTCCAGGCGCGTTTTGAACGGATTTAGGGAGGTTTTATTATTATGTCAGAAAATCTAGATGCTCCATTATTAAACAGTACTAAGCCAACCGGTTCACCATATTTTGGCGAGCTGGTTGAGGCATCCCACACCACATCCCAGGGTGAGATGGAGAACATCATAGAGAACCTGCGAAGACACAAAGATGCCTGGGTTCGCCTGGAGATTAAGGAACGCCTGTCTATCCTGGATGAAATCCGCAGGGACCTGATCAACATACAGGAATCGTGGATCGCCGCCGAATTGGAAGGACAGGGTAACGATCCAAACTCATTGGGCGAGGCTGAAGAATGGATACTCCTGGCTGCTTTCTATCGCGCCATCCGCAGGATCCGTCAATCGCTTGTTGAGATAGGTGAATTTGGTCAACCAAGAATCCGGGGAGAACTCCAAACCCGTCCGGGAGGCCAGGTCGTGGCAGGAGTTTACCCGGAGACGATCGCCGATCGTTTGCTTTTCAGGGGCGTCACAGGGGAAGTCTGGATGGAACCGGGAGTAACCATCGAGGAATTTACCGCAACGCTGGCTGCTGCTTATAAGGACCCGAACCGGTCAGGAAAGGTTGCCCTGGTCCTCGGCGCGGGCAACGCCACCATGACAGCCGCGATCGACGCACTGCATAAACTCTTTGTAGAATTGCAGGTTGTGGTTCTTAAACCCAATCCGGTTAATGCATATATGGGTCCTTTGATGGAACAGGCCTTTCGGGGATTAATCGAGCGCGGCTATTTAGGGATTGTTTATGGCGGCGCATCTGAGGGCGCTTACCTCTGTAACCACCCTGAAGTAGATGAGCTGCATATAACCGGTTCGGACAAGACCTACGAAGCTATTGTCTTTGGTCCAGGCCCTGAAGGCGCCCGGCGCAAGGCCGCTCGAGAACCGCTGAACACCAAACGATTCTCTGGCGAGCTTGGCAATATTAGCCCGGTAATCGTTGTTCCAGGACCATGGAGTAAAAACGATATCAAGGAGCAAGCCAATCAGATCGCTTCCTGGTTTGTGGCGAATGCAGGCTTTGCATGTCTTACACCGCGTGTGATTGTCCAGCATGCCTCTTGGAATCAGCGGAGTGAGCTTTTGGCCGAAATCGGTCGCTCTTTGGATAATACAAAAACTCGCAAGGCTTACTATCCTGGGGCCGAGGAGCGCATAACAGAATTCGTAAACGCTCACCCTGAGGCGCATCAATACGGAGCTCCCCAGGATGATCATCTGCCCTGGACATTCATCACGGATGTGGACCCAGATCATAAAGATGACATCTGCTTTAAGCAAGAGTCGTTTTGCAGCTTGTATGCCGAAACAGCCATCGAGGCGCCCTCCGTAGTGGAATTCATCGAGCGGGCAGTCGACTTTGCAAATGATACCTTATGGGGTACATTAAG
>DAOVXM010000221.1 GCA_030636125.1 Chloroflexota bacterium
TGGTTCCGCCAAAAAATCGCGCTACTTCGACGTCTGCGGGATGTGTAAAAAAGCTCTGGGGTACGCCAACCTGGCGTAATTGGCCATTTAGCAAAAGTGCGATCCGATCGGCTATAGCAACAGCCTCAGCCTGGTCGTGGGTAATAAATATTGTAGTGATGCCAGCATTTTTTTGTAGCGAGCAGATCAACTGGCGCATGTGTTCGCGTAATGTCGGTTCCAAGTTGTTGAGCGGCTCATCCAATAATAATACTTTTGGGTGGACCACGATTGCGCGAGCAATTGCCACGCGTTGCCGTTGCCCTCCGGATAACTGATCAGGGTGGCGGTCCTCAAAGCCACTTAAATGTACGGTCTCCAACACTTCTGCAACTCTGGCTTGGATGGAGTGTTTATCAACTCTCCTCATCTTTAGACCGAAGGCCACATTTTCTCCGACAGACATGAATGGGAATAGTGAGTGTTCTTGAAAAACCATGGCAACTTCTCGTTTCTCTACAGGGATATTGAGAACACTTCGCCCGTTAAATTGGAGGTCCCCTTCAGTCGGTTGCAGTAAACCAGCAATAAGGCGCAAAAAGGTTGTTTTACCGCACCCGGATGGTCCTAGTAAAGCCAGTAATTCGCCATCCTTTACGGTCAGATTAATATCTGCCAACACCGGCACTCCCTGTGTGTATTCCATTTTTATGCCCTGCAAAGTCACCGATGTCATTTTAGCCTTTCCCGATTCCGACGGAAAAATATTGTCTATTCCGGCCAAATTTCCATTTCGCCACCTAATGGAAGGGGTACCATAGCTTCTGGTCCTACGAACCATTTTTCGTAAATTTCCAAATAAGTGCCGTCTTTCCACAAGTCTTGCAGGGCATAGTTGATCTGGTCACGCCATAACGAGTCGTTCTCAGGAACTCCAATACCAAACTGGACTGGATTGAAACCACCCGGGATCAATTCGAGGCCTGGATCGCCCGCCGCCAGTGCTAAAAGGGTGATATTGTCTTCTGTATACCCTTCCACGACCCCATCTCGCAGCGCTTGCATTGCTGCTAATTTATCGGTGAATTCAACAATTTCAGGCTCCAGTCCCCCATTTCTAGCAGTGTATGCTTGCCAGGCGGGAATCGCAGAGCTACCAGCATTGGCGGCAACTTTTTTGCCCATCATTTCGTCTAGGCTGGTGTATGTGCCTGTGCGGATTAAAAAAGATTGATTATCCCAGAAATAAGTGACACTGAAGTCAACTGCATCATCCCTCTGGCGGGTATGGTTCATGCTGGCGACTGCCAAATCAATTTTCCCTTCCTGCAGAAAGCTGATGCGAGTGGATTCGTCTACTTTGACCATTTCAATCTCAATAGCCAATTGGTCTGCTAGTGCGTTGGCTAGATCTATATCAAAACCAACCCATTCTCCATCATCGTTTATAAAACTCAGGGGAGGATTATCAAAGCGGATACCGACTCGAGCACTCCCCTCAGCCATTATCTGCTCGTATATGGATTGAGTGCCTGCATTGGCATTAAGACCATTATTCAAGCCGCTGCATGCGCTGGCAATTAAGGTTACCGATAACAAGATCGTGGTAATGATAAAAAATTTTCGCATTTATTTTCTCCAAACATGATTTTTGTGATTTGACTTAAAATAGAACACTGCCAGGGAAAGAAAAATCCCATATTATGGACTTACCTACTTCATAGAAGAATATTTTCAGGTGTTTCATAACTTAATAATTGGCTAATGAGTGTACTAGATCGCCTGAACGATTTTCCCTCTCCCAGCGTTGTACGAGTTGGGAAAGCCCGAAGGCGAAACAAAAATAAAGAAATCCAACGAATAAATATAAACTTACCCAGAATTGAGTATTGGTGACATCGCTGCCCAGCACTGAACGCGCCACAGTCATCAGCTCCGCTACGCCTATGATCACTACCACAGAGGTATCCTTAAACAAGCTAATGGCTTGTCCTGCAAAGGCGGGTGCCATGACGCGCAGGGTATATCGCATTTTTACAAACAGGTGAACCTGCCAGGGATGGCTCCCCATGACCCGGGCAGCATCAACCAATTGCGATGGTACAGCCCTTAAACCCGCGCGCACAATTTCGGCCTGGTAGGCTCCACTGTATAGTGCCAGTGCGATTAACGCGGCTGCCCTCGGGCTTAAATCTAGCCCAAACCGGCGGCTTCCAATAACAATATAGATTAATAACAAAAGTAATATTAAAGGCAGGCCTCGAAAGATCTCGACATACAGGCGGCTTGTCCAGCGTATAGCTCGTATGTTTGAAAGAATCCCGCTGCCGATTAGGGTTGCAATGATAAACCCCAGCCCGTTGGCGGTAAAAGCTAAGATTAAGGTCATCAGCATTCCCCCCGGGCGATGTCCGGGAAATCCAAAGAGTAGATTTGGCAGGACCTTTAATAAAAACTCAAAGTGCTCCTCAATCATTGGCTATTCAACCAGCAGCCCTTGTAGGCTTAGGTTTGCTCCCTCCTCTTTGATTTCTGGTCTATATTGATTCATCAAGCGTTTTTCAAGCCACTTTAGCAAATAAGAATAAGCGGCAGAAAGGGCTAAGAATACCAAAGCAGCCAGTGTTAGAAATTCAACCGCTCGAAACGAGCGAGTAATCGCTGACTGGATACTATGAAAGAATTCGGGTGTTGAGACCACTGCGGCAAGGGTAGTGTTCTTCATATGATGGATGAGTCGCGTCGTAATAGCTGGTGAAGCTGCTAATAGTCCCTGTGGAATTATTATCTGTTTTAATACCACCTGCTTTGTGGCTCCAAAGGTGCGGTAACCGTCAACATATTGTTGTGGGATGGTTCCGACACCCGCACGGAATAACTCAGCAATATAGGCACTAGTATTCAGGGTGAGAGCTAGACCAGCCGCTATTGCATAATAGGGGACAGATATACCGGTTAGCAACTCAAGACGAAATATTATTTCATTTTGGAAGAATATACTCCGTCGCAGATCCAGGGGGAAAAGGTTTGGAAAGGCAAACGCCCAGAATAAGATCAACACCAGCGCTGGTACATTGCGAAATACCTCGATATAAATTGCAGCTAGTGAATTCCGGAATCTCCCATTGGATAGCCTCATAATCCCGACCCCTACACCAATAGCTAAGGAAAGTATCGAAGTGATGGCGGTCATCCATATTGTTAATATGAGCCCTTGCGCTAACAAGGAAATAGTTTCGTTGGAGACCCAATCTGGAAGCATTTATACCTTTTTTAGATAATCTTGATACGGTCAGACAGATGCCAGGTGTTTTGAAAGTAAGATTTTGTATGTATGACGGTCGTGGACACATCGAGTAACCCCGGATCACGTTATAAAGACTACCGATAGTTACAATATCTTACTCGATTGATCTGGGGAAATATGAATGTTTTGAGTTAGGCTCGACGCTGTATAAATCATTCCTGCTTTTGTGCCACCACCACCATAAATGGGTCATCAGTGTGTAAAGCTTTTTCTGAATAATCTCCATAGGTTATAGGAACAGAAAAATCAGATTCTGATAACATTTTTTGTATTTCGCCTAGATTGTAAACTCGGTATTGGAGCAGGTAAGATTTAGCTCTTTTAGGAGAATGGATATCGAAAATTTCAGTCACAATACTTTTATCTGGTGCGTAACTACGGGTGACCTCTGTGTAGGTACTACCGCCACCGAAACGCTCATGAGCCTTTAAATTACCCTCAATCCATTCGCGTTGGGGAACCTCCAGGATGAAGTAACCACCCAGGTGAAGAATATTTCCGACACGCTGGATCAGTTGGGAGTTATTCTTGTCATCGTTGATCTGACCGAATGTGGTAAACAAGCAGATAGCCGCATCGAATTTTTCTTGTGAAACAAAACTCTCGCCATATGCTTGGCGAAATTCTGGCGATACACCTGCTACCTCAGCACGCGAACGGGCAGCCTCTATCATGGTCTCTGATGGATCGATTCCCACAACCCGGTATCCGCGACGGGCAAGCTCGATGCTGTGGCGTCCGGGACCGCAGCCCACATCTAAAATGCGACCACTTGGGGGTATGTCAATCTGTGAGAGTATAAAATCAATCTCCTTTGCCGTCCGCTTATCGGTTAACAAAGGGTGATTAAGGTACGGAGAGCCTTCTTGGAAAAAATTTGTATCTGTCATATAGATATCATCCGCGATTCCTTGGATGTGCAAATTGCGTTAATGGCTAACTGATTTCTTATTTGGATTCTTGGTCTTTAGGCGGAGCGTGCAAATTCCCACTCACGGTGGGAAAAAAAACATTACGTTTCTTTCAGAGGCTGTCACGGATATCAAGCATAGGGACATCTTTGCGTTGCACTTCGTAGAGTGCCTCAAAAGGAACGATGGCATCTTCGCTTACGGCAACTTCATTCCAAGCTTCGATCCATTCACGATCAATCCCGTCAACATCGTCAACCACTCTTAAGCGGTCAATATTGTAGGTTTGTTTTAATGTTTTTACCTCGGCAGCTACGCTTTCCGGCGAGCGTAAGCGGAGTTCCTGACCGTGGACTGCATCTTGACACCATTCGCAGCCATAAGGACAACCACGCGCTACTGAGATCGATAGAGATGCATAACCATTTTGCTCACGCCAAATTTCCAGGTATTTCTCCATGTCGATTAAGTCTCGTGCCGGTAAAGGTAACTCATCCAAGTTTAGGATATAAGGGCGACGAGGGTTGACGACTACATCACCATAAATATCTCTGTATGCTATGCCTGGGATATTGGAAAAATCCTGATTTTTTAAGCCATTGACCTTGATGGCGTCAAGTAATTCCACCAGGGTAAGCTCGCCCTCGTGGTGAACGACGACATCTACGGCAGGGTCAGACAAGTATGTTTCTGGGGAGAATGTGGGGTCAGGTCCGCCCATAATAACAAAAGCGCCACGCTCGTGTGCGATACCAGCCAGGGTGAGGGCTATTTCCCGGTTTGGCTGCAAAGCAGTTATCCCGACCATTTTGGGATTGTACCTGTCTAGCGTAGCGGTAAATTCTTCGATGCCTGTGGCAAATGTGCCATCGAAAATTTCAGGTCTATAGCCTCGCTCTTGTAAGAAAGCTCCCAGGTAGAGCAACCCTAGTGGGAAGTAGGGACTCATCAGCTCTCTTTCGGCTTCGTTTTCGGAAAGAAAAATGGGATTGACTAGTAATATATCTATGGGCATATTGTGTCTCCTGCCTTGTTTTCCACGAAAAGTCTCAATTGACCACCTTTATAACCAATGGTGCTAGTTGCTTTTATTCAAATGTCGCATTTTGTGTGACGAAAACTGGCTTTTTTGAGCCCAGGTGTTCAATTTTCGAGCAA
>DAOVXM010000230.1 GCA_030636125.1 Chloroflexota bacterium
AGAATTAAGAGCAGTGGTATCCCCCGCCCTCCATAAAAAGGATCATCTGCCAAGCCGTTTATGATCACGACTAAAAGGCCTGCCAGTACAGCCCAGCGGAAGGCCCCATCATACTGGCTGGTCTTTAGGGACCAAAAGCTGACTAGCAATATACACAAGAACGCTGCCAGACCAAACATACCCTGCTCGAGGGCTACGTTCAGAAATAGATTGTGGCTGTTGTTAATGGTGTAATGGGGGACGACACGTATATACTGCGAATATAAACCTGGCAGCGCCACAAGTCCACCACCTGTGTATGGGAAATCGGGCACCAGCTTAATCGTGTCGCGAATAATCACAAGACGGCTGGTAGCGTTATCCGAACCTGGTAACTGGTCTAGTAGACCGATAAAACCGCCAGGGGTTAATAAAACCAGCCAATAAACGAGTACCAATCCAAGAAACAAACCGAATGCGAAGATAAAATAACGCTGCACTGAGGTCACATTCGCCAGGTAAGCGCTGATTTCCCATATCACCCAGAGACCCAAGGCTATCCCGAGAGCTATCCAGGCCAGGCGCGAACTGGCCAAAAGCAGCCCAGCCAGGATCAAGACGCCGGTAAAGATCGCGAACAAGCCGAGAGGCCAGCTCTTCTTGCGCCTCGCTAAAACCCCCAGGGCAATTGTTAACGGGAGGAACGCGGCCAATATTCCCCCGGCAATATTTGGGTGCACCCCACCGGCTGAGATGGTAGGACGGACCCCCATCCACCATAAACCAAGCCGGGTAAGGACATTAATATCCGCCGGTTTTACCGTCCAATCATAGTTGAGCAGGAAGTAACCCGCTAAAATGGCACCAAACCCAGATAACAAACCTGCAACAAGCCATAAGTTGGCGCGCGGCTGTCCGGCGAGAGCGTAGAAAAGTAAAATAGCCGCAATAATTATCCAGAATTTCGCCCAGCCAGTCGTCCGGTCATAAGTTGCCCATAAGCCAATCGCAGCAGTGACCAGGAAAACGACCAGCACCAGATCAAGTGTTGTTCGCCGGAAAGGAAAGAATCCAAAAAAAACTCGCACAAACCAAGGCAGCAAAGCAATCAAGAGCAACCATTTCCCCACTTGTGGCCACGTATACCAGATCACCCCGCAAACGCCGACCAGCGCCAACTCTGCAAGCGCAAACCAGCGGCTCTCAACCACATCTCTCATGTCACAATTTTACTCTCGATTTTGAAAGCATATATCTCCCACATCTCAAAGCGTTTGAATTGCTTTTTTTTTAGAAAATCCCAGACAAATCTTCCATCATTACTTTTGCACCAGGTTGATTGGGTATAATTGCAGCTATGCACCCGACAATATTCCTCGATCGTGACGGCGTTATCAACGAAAATCGCCCTTCATATATACGTAGTTGGGCAGATGTGGTCATCTACCCGCAGGCTCTGGAAGCATTGGCTAAGGCAAGCTCAATCCCATATAAATTCGTAATCGTAACTAATCAATCTGCAGTAGGGCGGGGTATAATTTCGCTTGAACAGGCCCAGGTTATCAACACGAAGTTATTGAATATCATCCGTCAAGCCGGTGGGCGGATCGATGGTATTTTCATGTGCCCCCACGCTCCGCATGAAAATTGCGACTGCCGGAAACCCCAGCCTGGCCTGCTTTTTCAAGCCGCTGAAAAACTTTCTCTGGACCTAAGCCGTTCTATGCTGATCGGCGATGCACTAAGCGATTTGCTGGCTGGCCAAGCCGCCGGCCTGCCAAACACCATCCTCGTTCGTACAGGGCGAGGGGTGTCTCAGGATAAGCTGCCTAAACCGGATAATTTAAAACCCTACTTGCTGTATGAAACTTTAACTGATGCATTAAACGATATCCTCTCGAGACATATACCATCCCCGCTCAATACTCATCCTGGCTCTTGATCAAGTTAGTCATCATCTCTACAGAAGTACGTACGCATATAGATTTAACGAAGTAGAGTATTGAGCGTTACGTTATACATGTCTGGCAAATCCTCCTAACACACAAAATCTCTCCAAAAAACGGCATCTTAAAGGATAGGATTTACGCACTCTACTGCTTTGTCAAGGATGAAAGTTTCATTGACGAACTGCTCATCAAGGGGGAACACGCCAACTTTTTGGCACAAACGCATATCGATAAAAATAGGCCAGACAACAACATCGCCATTACCACACCTGTGTGGTACCGTTCGTTGGTGTCTCAACTGGAAAGCTGTCGTTGAAACATGGTTGACTTTTTACGTTTATTTCGGTAAAATCCGAAAAAATCGAAGGAAGCGAAATTATGTCCGAATTGACTCCTGTGATGAAAAAATTCATCTTGCATTGGGGAGAGATGGGCTCTTCCTGGGGCATCAACCGTACGGTTGCTCAAATATACGCTTTGCTATACCTTTCAACCGGCCCGCTTACGGCTGATGAAATATGCGAGAATTTAGCGTTAGCTCGATCTACGGTCAGTACCGGTCTGCATGAGCTTCAGGCTTGGGGCATTGTCAAAGTCGTTCATGTACTTGGTGATCGCCGAGAGCACTTTATGACAATGAGCGATATATGGGAGATGTTCCGAGCCATTCTTTACGAGCGTAAACGTAGAGAGATTGATCCAACCCTAGCCATACTGCGCGAGAGTCTTGCAGATTATAAAAATGAAGAGACCAAGCAGCCTCACGTTGAGGAGCAACTACAAGAAATGCTTGATTTATTTGAGGTAATCACATCAGTCTATGACCAGGTGGAGCGTTTACCGACGGAAACTTTAAAAAGCATCGTCAAGATGGGAGATAATTTCAGCAATATTGTTAACCGGATTACCCAAGTATAAGTAGTTAAAGTTTCTTTGGATAACTAATTCGATTATTTTCGAATTGACGGGTATATACGATAAATCAAAGGTCGAAATTGGGTTTCCTTATTAAAAACTGGAGTATTAATTTGGTTATGCACCAACATTTAGACATCTTCACGACAGCATTTACAACTGCCAATATCCGCTGGCATGAACCCATTCAATCAGAACTGACAGCGGTCGAGACACGCCTGCGCACTCTATCGTTTGATCATCACGATTTGCTTACTACTGCGACGGATCATCTATTTAGTGCGGGAGGTAAACGTATCCGCCCAGCCATAAGCCTTCTGACTTCTGGGATATTTAATGCAGACTATGACCATACTGTCTCGCTGGCAGCAGGGGTTGAGATGTTACATACAGCCACACTGGTTCACGATGATCTTGTTGATGGATCGCTTTTACGACGGGGGTTACCCACGCTGAATGCTGATTGGTCCCCGGAAACCACTGTCCTGGTTGGCGACTACCTGTTCGCACGCGCTGCCAGCCTGGTCGCAGAGACAGAAAATGTCAAAATCATGAATCAGTTCACGAATACCCTGATGGTCATTCTCAATGGTGAAATATCCCAGCAGTTCTCACGCTGGCAGATCAACCGGCAAGAATATTTCGAGCGCATCTATGCAAAGACCGCAGCGCTGTTCGTCCTGGCAACTCGAGCAGCCGCGCTTCTGGGAAATGCAGAGAAGACCCATTTGCAAGTCCTGGTCGAATTCGGCCGTTCAATCGGTGTGGCTTTTCAGATCATAGATGATATCCTCGATTTTACCGGTACGGCGGAGCAAATTGGCAAGCCCATTGGCAGCGACCTGCGCCAAGGATTATTCACACTTCCAGTGATTTTATACTCTGAAGCCCATCCAAATGACCCTGACTTGAGGAAATTGCTCGTTGCGAAGGATGGGGACCATCATGCAGTTTCGCGTTTGATCTCATCTGTGCGCAAGTCAGATGCTATCGAGGTTTCATTATGTGAAGCGCGCAGTTTAATTGCACAAGGTCAATCCTCCCTAGAGAAGATCCCTTACTCAACTTATGTAGAATCCTTATCTGCGCTAGCAGAATCTGTTGTTGAGCGCAAATTGTGAATCCTACGCCAGTCGACGGGATAACTGCTTACTAGTGTTGCGCGGCGAAAGTGACTCGATAGTTTAGTAATAATGGCGCAACACTAGTCCAAACAGTAACCTGATGAAGCCCTTGCCTTTGGGTTAGCGCTCTACTGGCTGGTTACCGGCTTGCTGCCAGTGGGTGCTTTGCTCATTTTAGGCGGTATTCATCTGGGGGTGTACACTGCCCGGATCGCATTACATGAGCACAACCAGCGTAACCTGGTGCGTGCGAATGGTGCCACAGGCGGTTAATGCGATTTAATCGTTCATGAAAAACCCTTGACAAAGTTATTGATATACGCTATGATATTATCGATAATCGATATATCATTATGCTTATTCGATAAATTTCAAGGAGTAAAGCCATGTCTACTTCAAACAATAAAAGATTAATCCGTGTTACAAAGTTCGTGGTTGATTTGATCTTCTTCCTGCTGGTCGGCGTCAGTATCTTTCTTGCTCTGTGGATCGCACTCTCACCCCTGATCTTGAAGGCGACCGATGCTCCCATCACAGCCTCAGTTCCGGTAGCTATTGGAGCAGGTTTCGAGCCCCAAATTTCGGTTGAAGTTGCTGGATCAGAAACTAAAGGGATAAGTGCAGCATTTGTGGACGAGGCTCAGGGTATCCTGCGCCTGGAAACCACCAATTGGACATTTATCGCCATTAGCAATCTGGCCAAACTCCTGACGGCCATCGGGTTGGCCTATGTGTTCTACCTGCTGCGAGCCATCCTGCAAGCCATCAAGCAGGGTGATCCTTTTGTGCAGGATAACGTCATACGCATGCGCAGGATGGGCTGGGCAGTATTAATCGTCGGATTCCTGCGCCCCACAGTCGAGTACTTCGCCACCTGGACGATCCTTAACCAGTTGACGATCGTCGAGCCTCCGTTAAGTTTGCCCTCGCCCTTCCAGTCTGAGGTGATCCTGGCCAGCTTATTGATCCTGATCCTTGCCCAGGTCTGGAGCTACGGCCTGAAGATTGAGCGCGATAGCGCGCTCACCATTTGAGGCTATTATGGCAATTCAAGTGAATCTAGACATGATGCTGGTCAAACGTCGCCTAAAGCTCTCTGAGCTGGCTGAGGCAGTCGATATCAGCTTGCCCAACCTGTCTATCTTAAAAACAAACAAAGCCCGGGCGATCCGCTTCTCAACCTTGGAGGCCATCTGCCGTGAGCT
>DAOVXM010000035.1 GCA_030636125.1 Chloroflexota bacterium
CAGAGGTGCTTATGGAAGATTTGGGCCCGTTGAGATTGGCGCCAATTCACTAATAGTAAACGTTTTATCGGTCCATCCATTGGATACCACAAGTACTTTTACACCATTGACTAAGATGCTAACCAATTGGATTGGTGATAAGCAACCAGACTGCAAATCTTTTTGCGGTAGATTTCTTGATCACATAAGGAGTTTCCTATGCATCCAAATCCTCGAAAGATAATCCCAGTGTTGTTATTGGTGGTTTTGGCAGGGGCAGTTTGGTGGTACTTCGGATCTGAGCGTGTCCAGACCAATACCGACAAGATTTCCGCCTCTGGCACGATTGAAGCCACACAAGTCAGCCTTGCCTCTGAGATGGGGGGGAAGGTAGTTGAAATCCTGGCGAATAAAGGAGACAAGGTCCTGCCTGGGCAGGTTTTAATCCGTTTTGAGGATGCACTGTTGCAGGCACAATTGGGTCAAGCACAAGCTACCCTGGCTCAGGCACAGGCCAATTACGATCTGGTCGCTGCTGGTCTACCACCTGAGCAGCGGGAGGTCGCCAGCGTTGCGGCCGAATTAGAATTGATTAACGCACAACAAGCCCTCGATGAATTGTTTGAGAAAACCGAATTGATAGCTGCCCAAGCGTATCAAGCTGTGGTAAAAGCTGAGCAGGCTGTTGAGGATGCTCAAGAGTATCTAGATAATTTGCAATCACCTGCACCCCGGGTACATATAGACCAGGCCAAGGCAACAGTTTTGCTCTCAAAGATCAGGCTGGATGATGCTCGTAAAGATTACGAACCTTATGAGAACAAGCCCGAGAGTAATAAAATACGTGCAGCCTTTTTTAGCGAGTTTGTCGAGGCAGAGACAATATATGATGGAGCGGTACGCAGGTTGAATAACCTCTTGGGCAATGCCGCTGAGTTAGATATTGCTGAGGCGGAGGCTGGCCTGGAGCTGGCCAAAGCCAATTTGGACGAGGCGGAACGCGAGTATGCGCAGGTTAAGGATCGCCCTGATCCTGATGACCTCATCCTGGCTGAGACCCGCTTAGCGATGGCACAGGCGAATCTGGCAGCCGCACAAGCGGACCCTAGCCCTGAGCAATTAGCTGCTGCCCGGTCCCAAATTGCCGTCGCACAGGCTGCTCTAGAGGTCATCCAGGCGCAAATTGATAAACTAGCACTAGTTGCCCCCATTGACGGCATTGTGCTCTCTCGCTCGGTAGAACCTGGAGAGGTCGTCGTACCAGGCTCACCGATGATGACTCTGGCTCGCCTTGATGATTTAACCATCACTGTGTATGTCTCTGAAGACCGTTATGGCGCGATCAATCTGGGGCAAGATGCTCAGATGGTCGTTGATTCCTTCCCCGGAGAGACTTTCAATGCTACTGTAGTGCGCATTGCCGATCAGGCTGAATTCACTCCCCGGAACGTGCAAACTGAGGAGGGTCGCCGCACGACAGTGTTCGCGGTTGAGTTATCGGTGGAAAACCCAAATGGCAAGCTCAAGCCGGGTATGCCTGCGGATGTAACCTTGGGTGATTAGGATATCTGATTGACCAATCGACCAGAGCGTGAAATGGAAACCTTGATTGTGGCACGCCACCTGAACAAATCTTTTGGTGATACCAAAGCGGTCGATGACCTTGATCTGCAAGTATCAGCTGGTGAAATCTATGGCCTGGTAGGGCCAGATGGCGCTGGAAAAACGACCACCATGCGCTTGTTATGTGGCGCATTAAAATTCGATAACGCTCATAGTGGGGAGGCGTCGATAGTTCGTATTGCCGGATATGAAATGCTCCGTCAGACAGAACAAGCCCGCGCCCAAATTGGCTATCTGCCGCAAAGGTTCTCGCTTTATGAAGAGTTGACAGTTATGGAGAACATACGCTTTTTTGCCGAGGTGCGCGGTCTTTCATCATCGCAATGGCGGCCGCGTTGTATGGAAATCCTCCAATTTGTAGGCCTAGACCAATTTATCAACCGGCGAGCCGGGCATCTTTCTGGTGGGATGAAGCAGAAGCTTGGATTGGCGGCAGCTTTAGTACATCGCCCGCGTGTTTTGTTGCTGGATGAACCAACCACTGGCGTTGACCCGGTTACTCGCCAGGATTTCTGGAAATTGATCATCCATCTGGTGGCTCCCGTGATTCAAGGAGAAGGGGATGTGGCTGTGCTGATCAGCACCCCATATATGGACGAGGCTTCGCGCTGCTCCTGTGTAGGCTTCATGCAAAATGGGCGCCTCTTGGTTGAGGGGACGCCTGCTGAACTGCGCGCTCTCTTAGAAGGGCGCATCCTGGAGTTGCGCGGTCGTCCGTTACCCTTGTTGCGCCGTCTGGCTGAACTTGAGCCAGAAGTGGAGAATGTGCAAATGTTCGGAGATAGGATGCACCTGCGCGTGCGAGCGGGGAAGCTAAAAGAAGTATCTACCCGCCTGCGGAAACGTATCCAGGTCGAAGGTGTCGATGATTTTCAAATCCGAGCTGTTAATTCTCAGCTTGAAGATGTTTTTAGTTCCCTATCGGAGATGGAGAAGTGAGCCAGGTCAAAACAGTTATCAAGGCTACGGATTTAACCCGTCGATTCGGCGAATTTATAGCTGTAGATCATATCAGCTTCACTGTGCAGGCCGGAGAAGTGGTGGGCTATGTGGGGCCGAACGGGTCGGGTAAAACAACTACCATCCGTATGTTGCTCGGGTTGCTGTTACCTACTGAAGGAGAGGCATATGTCCTGGGCTACCATGTGGCGCGACAATCCGAACTAGTTCGGGCGCGTGTGGGTTATATGTCGCAAAAATTCGCCCTGTACCACGAACTGACTGTTAGTGAGAATCTGGAATTTTACGCGGGTGTATATGGTGTGCGTGAGCGCTCTCGTCTGGATGAGGTATTAAGGCAAGTGGGTTTGTCTGGTTTAAAGCGTGAGCGTGTGAGCAGCCTTTCGACCGGTTGGCGACAACGCCTGGCATTGGGAACGGCAATTGTGCATCGCCCTAAGCTGTTGTTTTTAGATGAACCCACCAGTGGTGTTGATCCTACAGCTCGCCGGGCTTTCTGGGATTTGATATACGAACTTGTCGCAGCAGGCGTGACAGCTTTCGTCACCACCCACTACATGGATGAGGCGGAGTATTGTGGACGGGTTGGGATCATGCGCGCTGGCAATTTGCTGGCAATGGATACACCTTCCGCATTGAAGAAGCAGGCCATCCCAGGGCTGGCGTGGGACGTATTTGCAGAGCCGCTGTTATTTGCTTTGGAGGCGTTAGAGGGGTGCTCCTTTGTTTTGCGCGCAGGTTTGGCGGGGGACCACCTGCGCGCGATCACGCGACCAGATGTGGATAGCGATACGCTCCTGACGCATCTGGGTCAAGCAGGTTTAGAAAACCTGCAAGTTGAGTCTGTCGAGCCCTCCCTGGAAGATGTTTTCCTATCCCTGACTGTCGAAAAAAACAAAAGCGTTCCTATTTCCTAAAGCTGGCGTATAATTCGATCATGGTGGCCAATTCACCTCAATTCATTTTTATTGGTCAATTGCTCCGAGAATATGTGATTTTACCGTCCGACCAGGTATTACAAGATGTCCCGGGAGGAAATCTGCTTTACACTGGGGCTGGCTTGCTGGTATGGGAAGACGACCCGCCTCCGGGGATGGTGGTGCGTGTGGGTGAGGATTATCCTCAGGTGTGGTTGGAAGAGTTCGCTCGTCGTGGTCTGGATACGAATGGAGTGAATGTATTACCGCATGCAGTTGATGTGCGCTCCTTCGTGGCTTTTACTGGTCGCAGATCTCGCTCGATGGATGATCCGGTGGCGCACTTCGCCCGTTTGAGCTTGCCATTCCCCAAGGCATTACTTGGGTATCGGGAGGCTACTAAACCCCTGGACAGCCGTACCCAACTGTTGCCTACTTCCCTACGCCAAAGTGATATCCCGCCAGACTATCTAGATGCGCGCGGCGCGCATCTTTGTCCATTGGATTATCTTACCCACAGCATCATGCCGGCCGTTTTGCGCCAGGCCGAGGTTGCTGTGGTTACCCTTGATCCATCCCCTGGATATATGAATCCCACCTATTGGTCTGACGTACCTTCCTTAATCACAGGGCTGACAGCTTTTCTTCCTTCCGAAGAGGAAGTGCGGGAACTCTTCCAGGGGCGCAGCGATGATTTGTGGGAGATGGCAGAGGCTTTGGCTGCCTATGGTTGTGAAATCATTGTGATCAAACGCGGTGAGGGAGGTCAATATCTTTACGATGCCGCTACCCGTACCCGCTGGGAGATTCCAGCTTACCCTTCTCATGTTGTTGACCCAAGTGGAGCCGGAGATGCCTTTTGTGGTGGCTTTTTAGCTGGTTATCGACGTACTTACGATCCCTTGCAAGCGGGTTTATTTGGCAATATCTCGGCCTCGCTGGTTGTGGAAGGAGTTGGCCCTTTCTATGCCTTGGATGCACTCCCCGGTCTGGCCGAGGCGCGCATGGAATCTCTAAAACAATCTGTTAGAAAAGTGTGAATCGTGCGAATAGAACATACTCTCGTCGAACGCGTTCTTGATCTGGCTATTACCATTCAACAAATACCTGCTCCTACGTTCGCGGAAGGGCGGCGTGCCCAATTTGTGCACGATGAATTTTTGGAGGAAGGTCTCGCCGATGTATCGATAGACTCATTGGGTAATGTGTACGGTCGTTTACCGGGAACCGGAAAGGCTCCTGCGTTGGTCATCTCTGCCCATCTCGACACGGTCTTCCCAGAGTCAACGGACCTACGCATGACGCACAGCCCGGAAAGGGTTACTGCCCCTGGTATTGGTGATAATTCACTTGGGGTTGCCGGGCTGTTTGGTTTGTTATGGGCTTTGCGCCGGCGGGGCGTTAACTTGGATCATGATGTGTGGTTGGTGGCTAATGTGGGTGAGGAGGGCTTGGGCGATTTGAACGGCATGCGGGCTGTGGTAGACCGTTTTGGGGAGCAGGTACAGGCCTATATCGTCTTGGAGGGCATGGCTCTTGGCCAGATTTACTACCGTGGCCTGGGAGTCAAACGCTATTGCATTCGTGTTCAGACCCAAGGAGGGCATTCCTGGGTGGATTATGGTCGACCTTCCGCTGTCCATGAGTTGGCAAAAATTATCACCCTCTTGAACGACCTGCCTTTAGTCGAGAGGCCACGAACGACACTTAATGTAGGGGTAATCGTAGGGGGGACCACAGTCAATACAATTGCCTCTGAAGCTCACCTGGAATTAGACCTGCGCTCAGAGGACGCAAAAACTTTAGAGAACTTATCCTCTCGGGTTGAGGAGTTGGTCGCTGCTGCAAATCGGTCTGGGGTGGTGGTCACAGCCGAAGTTATCGGTCGACGACCTGCGGGTGAAATCTCTCTTGACCACCCGCTTGTTCAACTGGCGGCGCGCTGTTTGCAAGCCCAGGGCATATCACCGCGTATCAATATTGGATCGACGGATGCAAATATCCCTCTCAGTCGCGGGTTGCCTGCGATATGTATCGGCCTGACTGCCGGGAGCGGCGCCCACACAGTAGATGAGTACATCTATACGCCTCCCTTGGCGCAAGGATTGGCGCAACTGGTTTCGGTGGTGGAGCAGTTCAATCTGCAGGTAAATGATTAAGGTCAGGTTTACGTAGTTGAAGTGGTAAGAGCCTGCACCCTCCGAGCCAAACATAACCAGGGGGCCAAACTGGGGGTCCTGCACTGCGCCGACGATTACTTCCTGACCATTTGGGAGCATGCGCTGAAGTGTACACTCGTTATCTTAGCGCCCGGCCTGGCCGATTGGATATTACGGGTGATGGTGGTGTAACCTGCGGCAACCGCCCGAGCCGATGATAGCGGCATGTAGACCGCGTTCACCGCACTGGTGTAGTGATTGGGGTATTGCTGCTGCGGGGATGAGCAGGTAAGGACTGCAGGAGATGGCACATCATGGTTAATGAAGTAAATGAAATTGATTATAATCCTTTGAATTCGGTGAGTGATCGTAAATAACCTGTTTTTCGGTATTCTCTCTCATTAAAATGAGAAGCGATAAGTAAATATCATACAGAATCTGCTTAGTGGATTCTTTCACTGGTAAAACCTAAGAAAAACGTTAATCTTTGGGGTTTCTCATCAAAAATGACATGCATCCAGGGTAAACTCTGGTAGAATTTAATTGGATAAAATTTCTCGTAATCAAGAAGTTCTACTCTCAAATCGTGTGAGTCGTCTTTTTGTAGTGTAGGAGGTAGAATTTTGGCTGGCATGGAGCGTTTTACACAACGGGCGCGTAGGGTTCTGAGTTTAGCTCATCAGGAAGCCGAACAGATGCGCCATAATTACATTGGAACAGAACATCTCCTCTTGGGTCTAATTCGGGAGGAAGGTGGTGTAGCTGGACGTGTTTTGCGTGAGTTAGGCCTGGAGGGCGACCGCGTTCAAGAGATGGTCGAACGCCTGACCGGTACGGGACAGTACCAGGGGGGCAAGCTGGATCTCTCACCAGGCACTCAACAGGTTTTAGAGTACGCGGTTGATGAAGCCCGACGGATGGGCCACCATTATATCGGTACGGAACATCTCTTATTGGGGTTGGTCCGCTATGGTGAAGGTGTTGCGTTAGACGTATTGCGTAAGCTGGGAGTCACTCCGGAGCAAATTCGCCGGCAGACTCGCCGCGTTCTGCAAGAAAGTGGTGCTTCTCGCCGTACGAGTAGCGCTGGGGAGCAGAGGCCTTCCAAGAAGGAACAGGGTAAGGCCAAAACGCCCATGGTGGATCAACTCGCCACGGATTTGACAGTCTTAGCCGAAGAAGGCAAACTGGATCCGGTGATAGGCCGGCAAACTGAAATTGAGCGTGTTATCCAGATTTTGGCACGCCGTACGAAAAATAATCCTGCCTTGATCGGTGAACCAGGGGTGGGCAAAACGGCCATTGTAGAGGGCCTCGCCCAACGAATTGTTGACGCAGATGTACCGGCGCCATTGCTGGGAAAGACTGTTTTGCAATTAGATGTCGGCTCGCTTGTAGCTGGCACGATGTACCGGGGTCAATTTGAGGAACGCCTCAAGCGCGTGATTGATGAGCTTAAGGCCTTACAAGCGATCCTCTTCATCGACGAAGTGCACATGCTGGTGGGCGCGGGCGCAGCCGGATCATCGGTGGACGCAGCGAACATCTTGAAACCGGCCCTATCTCGTGGGGAACTCCAGGTGATTGGGGCTACCACGGTAGACGAGTATCGTAAGCATATTGAAAGCGACGCAGCGCTTGAGCGCCGTTTCCAGTCGATTATGGTTGAGGAGCCTACCGTTGAAGAGACGCTTGATATTTTACGTGGGGTGCGGGGTGCCTATGAAGAGCATCATCGTTTGAAAATCTCAGATGAAGCTCTGGATGCTGCTGTACGTCTCTCGGCACGTTATGTCACCGAGCGTTTTCTGCCCGATAAAGCGATTGACCTGATTGACGAATCATCCTCGCGAGTGCGCATGTACAAAAGCCCAATAGCCCAAACGGCTAAGGAGCTGGTGACTCAACTGCGCGAATCGCGTAAAAACCATGCAGTTGCGGTTGAAAATAATCGCTACGATGATGCCGAGGATTTCCTGGCCAACCAGGAAGAATTGGAGCGTCAACTTGAACGCTTGCGCACTACTTGGGACCGGGATAGCAGCCCAGTTGTCTCCGTTGACGATATCGCTGAGGTAGTCTCAATGTGGACCGGTGTGCCAGTCATGCAGATGGCTCAAGAGGAGTCTCAGCGCCTGCTGCATATGGAAGACGAATTGCGCCAGCAGATCGTGGGTCAGGAAGAAGCTATCCAGGCCATTTCTAAGGCGGTGAGACGAGCACGGGCTGGGTTGAAAGACCCGCGACGTCCGATAGGCTCCTTTATTTTCCTTGGCCCAACCGGTGTCGGTAAGACTGAGTTGACCAAAGCGATGGCTCGCTTCCTGTTCGGTAGCGAAGATGCCTTGATCCAATTGGATATGTCCGAATTCATGGAGCGACACTCAGTCAGTCGCCTGGTGGGTGCTCCTCCGGGATATGTTGGTTATGATGAGGCCGGGCAACTTACAGAAGCATTGCGTCGCCGGCCGTACTCGATTGTGGTCTTCGACGAGATGGAGAAAGCCCACCCCGAGGCTCACAACATGTTACTCCAGATCATGGAGGAAGGGCATCTTTCTGACGCCCGTGGTCACAAAGTGGATTTCCGCAACGCTATCATCGTGATGACCTCGAATGTGGGCGCTGAAATGATCCAACGCCAGACTTCTATCGGCTTTACTTTAAAGCGTGACGAAGAAACAGAAGAACACCAGGCTTACGAAGAGATGCGGAAGAAGCTGATGGACTCGCTCAAACGCGTATTTCGCCCCGAGTTCATTAACCGGCTGGATTCCGTAATCGTCTTCCGGTCCTTGAACAAAGAGGATATCACCAATATCGTTGAACTTGAATTGGATAAGGTGGCGGTCCGCTTAGAGGAGCATGATCTTGAGCTCAGTGCCACCCCGGCTGCCTTAGAGCTGTTGGCGGAACTTGGCTATGACCCAGAGATGGGCGCGCGCCCGTTGCGGCGTGTCATTCAGCAGAAAGTCGAAGACAAGCTTTCAGACGCCGTGTTGGCCGGAGAGTTTAAGGATGGAGATTTGATCATTGTGGATGTAGAAGATGATGATATTATTCTCCATCATAAAGATGAAGAACCTGAGCCGGCTGAGGCTGTCGCAGCGGCTTAAAGCAGATAGATTTTTCCGTAAAACGCGAGAACGCAGAGGTAGCCTCTGCGTTCTCTTTATTCGGTTTATAATACCAACATGCCAAAAACCCATACCCAATTCGTTTGCCAGCAGTGTGGGCGGGTCAGCGTTCGTAATATGGGACGTTGCCCACAATGTAATGCCTGGAACAGCATGGTCGAAGAAATGGTTTCACCAGCACCTTCGTCAAAAGGGCGCGTTTCACGCGGTTTGGTAGGTCGCTCAACACCACAACGCCTCTCCGATATCAGCGGAGAAGCTGATGAGCGCTTGCCTCTCCCTATTGGTGAATTTGCCCGAGTGCTGGGGGGCGGTGTGGTGCCTGGTTCGATAGTGCTCATAGGTGGTGACCCCGGCATCGGCAAATCCACGCTGCTGTTGCAGGTGGCCCTGGAAATGGCCCGCCAGTCAGCGGTTTTATACACATCTGGTGAAGAATCCGAACGGCAGATAAAAATGCGCGCGCTGCGTTTACTGCGGGATGCGGATAAAGAGAGTTCACCCATTCCGGAAGATTTGTTCCTGGTGACGGAAACCGATTTAGAAGCTATTTTGGAGCAAGTGTCTGAGGTTAAGCCGCGTTTATTGATCGTTGATTCGATTCAAACCACTACTCAACCGGCCCTGGAATCCTCGGCTGGATCGGTTTCCCAGGTGCGCGAATGTGCTTCTCGCTTGCGCGAACTGGCAAAATCATCCGGTATTGCTGTCTTTTTGATCGGTCATGTCACAAAAGAGGGGGCGATCGCCGGCCCGCGCGTGCTGGAACATATCGTTGACACTGTGCTTTATCTGGAAGGGGACCGTTTCCAAACCTATCGCTTGCTGCGATCGGTAAAGAACCGTTTTGGGGCGACGTCCGAGGTGGGTGTATTTGAGATGGGCGAGCGTGGGATGAGCGAAGTTGCCAACCCCTCGGAGGCTTTCTTGGCGGGGCGGATGGTCAACGCCCCGGGATCCGCCATCGCGGTGACGATGGAGGGGACACGCCCACTGTTGGTGGAAATCCAGGGGCTAACCAGCCCAACATCGTTTGGCAACCCGCGCCGAACGCCGAACGGGATCGACTTTAACCGCCTGCTTTTGATTGCTGCGGTACTTACCCGGCGAGTCGGGCTGCGTTTGGGCGAGCAGGACATTTTTGTCAACGTCGTTGGTGGCTTGCTGGTGGGCGAACCCGCGGCCGACCTGGCTGTGGCTGCCGCCATTACCTCGTCAGCGCGCGGGGTGCCGGTCCGCGCGGACAGCGTGCTGATTGGCGAAATTGGGCTGTCTGGCGAGTTGCGCATGGTGGGACATATGCCTGCCCGCCTGCGCGAAGCAGCCAACCTGGGTTTCAAAACCGCCATTGTCCCCCGGCGTTTGCGCCGCGCTGAGCCCTGGCCGGACGGTATTCAAGTTATTGAAGTGCGCTCTCTGCGGCAGGCCTTGGACCAGGCCCTGCTACATGGGCAGGCAGATGCGGGTGAAGAGGACCATTAGAGGCTTCTTTTTAACATTATGCGATCTTCCATGTCCCCTGATTTTTATATAGATGATATTCCGGTTTATGGCGATCTGATCCTTTCCCCAATGGCTGGGTTTTCGGATTTGCCATTTCGTACCATCTGCCGGGAGCTGGGGTCGGCGATGAGCTATACGGAGTTTATCAACGCCATAGATATCCTCCAAGGGCATCACCAGGTAGACCAAAAGACCGCCTACCTTCCCGAAGAGCGCCCGGTGGTTTACCAGATATATGATCATGACCCTGAACGCATGCTGGAAGCGGCGTTACGCTTAGAAGCGCGCGGCCCGGATATCATCGATGTCAATATGGGTTGTTCTGTCAACCGCGTTTCAGGGCGGGGTGCTGGGGCAGGCTTGTTGCGCTCCCCGGAAAAGATCGCCGATATCTTCGAGAGCTTGAAGCGGAACCTGGATGTGCCCGTCACCGGCAAGATTCGGCTGGGCTGGGACGAAGGTGCTCGTAACTACTTGCAGGTGGCGCGCATCATCGAGGAGAGTGGCGGCGCGCTGATCGCAGTCCACGGACGGACTAAAGCCCAAGGCTATGGGGGCATGGCCGATTGGGATGCTATCGCTGAGATCAAACAAGCTATGTCCATACCGGTGATCGGGAACGGCGATGTGCGTACTGTGGCTGATATAAAAAACCTCAAAGCGCACACCGGTTGCGACGGGGTTATGATCGGTCGTGGCGCGATTGGAAACCCGTGGATTTTCTCCCGCCTGGACCGGGAGCAAATCGCACCTGACCAGGTGCGCGAAACCATGCTGCGCCATCTGGAACGAATGTTGACTTTTTATGATGGAGATTATGGCCTGGTGTTGTTCCGCAAACACCTCAGCCGTTATTTGAGCCCGGTGTCCCTCACACGCGATCAACGCCAACAGTTGTTCACCTGTGAACGTCCGGATGAGTTCCTGGTATTGTTGGATGTGGTCGCACCAGTGACCAGTCCGTAAAAAGAGCCTCGAATAGGTAGGTTTTTTGGCTTCTAGCAGCAGGTTGTGGA
>DAOVXM010000136.1 GCA_030636125.1 Chloroflexota bacterium
GGGCGGTAGTCAGAGGGGGAAAGTTGCGCAAGTTGTATATGGGACAACTGCAGCTCCCCAAACAAGTCTGGTAATAGGCAAGCGCTAGGCTTCCTTAAACTTGCTAAACGGCACTAAATTTCTATTGAGATTATTGTATCAAAAGATCGAAAATTTGCAATCCCACTCAGATCTGTGGCGGGGAATCTTACCCTTATGGCATGCTGAACCCAAAGCGCCATGTACTTTCCTCAGGTCGCTCAATTGTAGATGTTTCCCCAATCACCTCAAACCATACGTTGCCCGGTTTTAGTGGATAAATCTCCCCATTCGGAAGCCTCAGCCTCAATAACTGGTCCGAGGCTTCTTGTGCCCAGGTGAGCGGGAATAGTTGCCCATCCCGGAAGGCGTAACCCGAGCCTTGACCCTGGATGGGCTGGTCGATGATTTCTGTTGAGCTCGATTTTCGGAAAAACTCGTGTGGGATAAATAGAACGATCACGTTATCTGCCTCGATCTGCTTATCGGTCAGGCTATCCACTAAGGGCGCATAACTTTTGCCTTTGCCACTATCGTCGTGTGCATCCTGGTAACGTAAATAACGGTCGTTGGTTGGATCGTATTCCCAACGATGGTATGACACGCTGGTATATTGGAGGTAAATTTGCTCGCCGGGATTACCGCTCTTGGGAGTAGCTAACTCAAACCTCAATCCGGATAGATCCTGGCGCTGGTTGTTTAGCCGTCGCTCTGCCAGATATGGGCCGATCTGGCTTGTCTCGGCATATAAAGTGTTGTAAGCATATTCCGAACCGATGCGGCACAAGGGCGGGCAGTTTCCCGGGCGTTCCACCAGGAGATAGGGGCGTAAATCATCTACAAGCAGCGGTTCGAGCACCGGGTCATCCGCCCAGCCGAACACGAAAATACCGTTATACATACGCATGATATGTTCGTCGAAAAGCCGTGCAGAGCGAACGGGGCCAACCCGGCTGGCGTCGTTACCATAAAAGATACCGATGAAGCGTGACATATTATCGGCAATATAATACTCGTAAACGTGATCTGCCAGCGTCAAACCCCATTGCGGGCGCACGCTGCGTGGGTAGTTGGTGACCTTGATCACCAGGGGACGCCGTGCGAGCAAGCTGGCATCTTCGACCGGTAATCCAGTTAACGGGTTGACATCGTCCGGAAAATCAGATGGCCCGAAGACGTATACAAATTGAATCTCTGTGGGGGAGGGTGTTGGGGTTGAGGTTGGTAGCAGGGTGCTGGTCGCGGTAGGTAGATACGTTGGGGTCGGTAGATACGTCAGGGTCGCGGTTGGAGGTACAGGCGGCGGCGTTTGGATAGGTTCCTGGGCGTGTGCGATGCGTGGCTCGGGCGGCATCAAGAACGTGGTGAGGATTGGGTGGGTTACCAGACTGATACTACCAGCTAAGAAGGAACCAAACACCAGGCTGACGATCAGGAGGTTAAAAAAGTGTTTGTTTATCATGCGCTTTGGGGGTAATCATATCCCAGATCAAAGCGCGTTTACCAAATAAAATTGTAAGGAGATGAATGGTTGCAGTAGAAACTGTATTATGGGAAGTGCTGCTCGAACCGCCAGGCGCCAGCCTCTCTCTCCTCAACTGTGGAGTATCCTCCGACCACCTGGTACCAGGTAACGCCTTGTTTGTAGGGGAAAGCGCTGCCGTCCGGGTAAGTTAGATAGAGCACCGAATCTTGCGTTGGCCGGTTCCATTTGACCTGGTAGACCTGCCCATCACGAAACGCGTATGCCTGCCCGCTGCCTTCGAGATTAATATCGATGATCTCATTGGCGCCAAACTGTCTGCCGAATGCCAAAGAATGTGGCGCGAAAATAACCAGGACGTTGTCGGCGGCGACCTGCTCATTGGTCAGGCGGTCGATAAGCGCCTCGTAGGTCTCTTCCGCCTCGCTCTGAGCTTCTAATGTGTCTTGATAGCGTAAATAACGCCCACTGGCAGGGTCGTAATCCCAGCGAGTGTAGGCGCTGATGGAATAGCGGATGGATAGCTCTTCCCCAGGCTGGCCTCCTGCGGGCGGTTCAAGCTGAAAGGTCATTCCGTCCAGGTTTTGACGGCTGATGTCGACCCCATTATGTTCGGCAGCGTATGGGTTTAGTTCCCTGGTGTCAGTGACCAGGTGATTATATCCTTCGGGCTCAACCCTGCACATTACAGGACAGGTGTTGCTGCCTTCGAATACCAGCTGCTCCCAGAATTCTGAGTAGAGGAATTCATTGAGAATTAGCTCGTAAGCGCCCCCGAAAGCGAAGATAGCTTTGTACATACGAATGATATCGGAATCGAAAAGCCGTCCTGAGCGTATTGGACCGACTTGCTCGGCATCGTTCCCATAGAAAATTGCGTTAAAGCGGGTCATCCCGTTGTTGTTATAGTAATCGAAGACAATATCGGCTAGCGAGATACCCCAGGGAGGGCGTCCCGACCTTGGAAACATCTGGATTTTGACCGCCATCGGGCGTCGTTCTAGCAGGGCTGGATCACTGACGCGCAGACCCGTAAGCGGGTTGATATCCTCCGGAAAGTTATCTGGTCCATAGTCTTCTGGTGGGAGGGGGGTTGGCGTTGTGGTAGGAGTCTCTGTTGGAGCTGGGGTATCTGTTGGTGGAATGGGTGTTGGTGTGGAGGTGGGAGCCAGTGTCGGTGTGGGGCTACTTTCCAAGTCAAGCACAGGGGTCGCGCTGGGTGGAGTGCTGCCCATCTGGCAAGCACTCAACAAGAAACTCAAGAGAATTCCAGTAATCAGGCTTTTTTTCATGATTGTCTCCATGATGATCTCAATCACAGGCAGTTCAAGTGGTTATCATACCGCAAGTGAAAGCCTTTGAACATGAAAGCCTTTGAACAGTATGCGTTTTTGCTGAAATACCCTATAATTCAATGATATGGAACGGGTTTTGTCGAGTATAAGCCTGAGACGTGTCTCATGGAATATTCCGGTATTGGTAGTGGTGGGCTTACTTTTCCTTGGTTGGCTGCTGAACACGCCGCCTGGTTTATTAGGGAAGGCTGATGCAGTGGGGTATGCTGTTTGTCACAGGATTGATACCCGTTCTTTCCATCTTGGAGACCGGCAGATACCTTTATGTGCTCGCTGCACGGGTATGTATCTGGGGGCAATGCTTGGTTTGGTTTATCAGCAATTTTTGGGACGTCGGCGAGCTGGGATGCCGCCCTGGAAGGTTTTGGTTGTGTTGGCGGCGCTAGTGCTTGCCTTTGCTGTAGACGGATTAAATTCATATTTGCACTTTTTTCCGAATGCACCTACTCTCTACGAACCACAGAACTGGTCACGTTTGTTAACGGGGACTGGCATGGGTCTGGTCATTGCCGCGGCGCTATTCCCGGCATTTAATCAGGCAGTTTGGAAATACAGGGACCCCAGACCGGCTCTAGGGGGATTACTTGCCCTGGCGGGGATGGTTTTATTGGCATTACTCCTGGATTTAGTGGTTTTGACTGAGAACCCGCTGGTGCTTTACCCATTATCGCTGATCAGCGCCGCTGGAGTGATCGTATTGCTGACGATAGTATATTGTATGATCTTGTTAGTGATTTTCCGGGCGGAACACAAATACTCTCTGCTATATCAATTGTGGTTGCCTTTAACCGGGGGCTTTGGTATGGCTTTACTACAAATAGCTTTGCTAGACCTGGGTCGCTATTTATTAACCGGGACTTGGGAAGGTTTTCACTTGGGTTGAACTTAAGCTATGCGGCGTGCGTAAATTGACAATAAGCGTGTTACTATTAATATCGTAAATTGAAAGATCGTCGGAGATAGTTTTATACTCCTCAATTTTGTTCTCTGTTAGGAGGTGGTTATGGAAGCTCTAGCCGGAATCTTTTCCGCATTCGGTTTATCAGCCAGTGCAGGGTTGAACGCCTATATTCCTTTGTTAATGATAGCTCTGCTGAGCCGTTTTACTGATTTGATCAAGCTCAGTTCTCCCTGGGATACTCTGGAAAGCTGGTGGATCATCGGCTTATTGATCTTTTTATCTCTGATAGAGTTCTTTGCGGATAAAGCCCCTGCTGTCAATCACGTCAATGACCTGCTACAGACGATTGTCCGTCCGGTTGCGGGAGCGATCGTTTTTGCTGCCAGCGCTCAGGTAATCACGGAAATTCACCCTATAGTCTCAATGGCGTCTGGCCTGTTGGTGGCGAGCGGGGTGCACGCAGTGAAATCTCTGGCTGTGCGTCCGGCGGTAACTGCCACCACTGGTGGCGCAGGTAATGTGCCGGTCAGTGTTCTTGAGGATATCATCTCAGCGGGTGTGTCATTCTTATCCGTGGTGATACCGATTCTGATTGGGGCTGCAGTCATCTTGTTTACATCCTGGGTGATCTGGTATATGTGGCGGCGGGCTAACAAAGTGCGCACAGCTTGATCACGATAATAACTAATCTTTAGGAGGTCTATAATGTCTAATGAAATCCCTGCTGGTACTACCCCTGCATCTCCTCCCAACAGCACCATGGCGGTGGTCAGCTTAATTTCCGGCATCCTCGGGTTAACTCTCCTGCCAATCATTGGTGGCCTTGTAGCGCTCTTCACGGGCTACTATGCAAGGAAGGAAATTCGTGAGAGCTACGGTGCACTGGGAGGTGAAGGACTAGCGACCATCGGTATTGTGCTGGGCTGGATTAGTATTGCCCTGATGGCGATCGTCTGCCTATGCATAGGATGTTCTTTGGTATTTGGTCTCTCCCTTTTTGGCATAGCAGCCTCTGAGTCTAGCCTCTTGTTAGCTGCTCTTATCTAGAGATCTTCCCCAGGTTCTTAGACACCCTGCGCTTGGGCACGCTTCTAATTGCCTCTATATGCGTTAACGTCGCTAAACTTGATTTTCAGTCCCTCTATAGGGATGAACATCTGAAATGAAGCGAAGCGTGGTTTTACCTTTAACGATTGCGGTGTGATGTTGGTCCTAGCGAATATTATTCTGGAGTAAGTCAATCAGGAAGAAAAGAGGAGACCCTGGCTATGTCTGAGGAATTCGAAGCCCCTTTGCCCCCGGTAGAGGAACCCCAAAAGAGAAATAATACCGTATTGATAATTGTCATCGTTGTGCTTGTACTGTTGTGTTGCTGTTGCACTACTGTGGGCTCTTTTTGGTATCTCTGGACTTATGGCGATGAGATATTTGGCCTCACCTCGCGAGTGCTATTGCAATTGTTCGTTTAAAATTTTGATTAACTGCTGTGCTGATTTCTAAACATCGTCTGCAACTCGGCTAAGGCATCGCGCGCTTTTTGCCGTGTTTTTTGGGGGATATCTAAACCGGCAAATTCATCCTCATCCAGTACGATCTGGCGACCATCTGGGAAGACCAGCAGGTCGAGAGCCAGGTCAATATAGGATAAGGTATTTCCGTCTATTACCGCCGGCTGGCCGATATTACAATACCAGCCGCGCATTCGGTCATTTTCCCTGGCATGGATCTCGAATATGTTATACCAGCGGTTGGTATAGTAAGTTTCTACAAACCGGTCACCCATGGCTAGGGTCATGCCATGAAACAAACTATCTTCACGGTCGAAGAAGGCCTCCAGGACGATATGGTGCCTACCACGTTCGAGCACTTGGCCCGAGTAGCGCCAGGTTTCCTTGCCGTGGATGTTGCGCTTAATGACGGTAATAGGAGTCATGGCAGAATAATTCGGTAGGAATTATGCAATTCAGCGAAATCATCCCATTTATTGGACTCTCGCAGGATCAATTGTGTAATACCTACAACAGAAAGAGATCATCAGGAGTTTTGGAGAACTGAAAAAGATTCTTGTGGGTCAAATGCTAAGCGCACGCTCTCTCCTTCACCTGGTAAGGGGGTGTTGGACAGGAAGTCAAAAGTCAAAGGAATACCATTGACCTCAATGATCGCCCGGCATGTGCTGCCCCGAAATGATCGCTTGACCATCTTTCCTTTCAATGTGTAAGAATCTTTATCATTTACTCGCATGCCATCTGGTCGCACTAGCACGGTCACTTGCCCATGTGCCTCGCCCTTGACGGGGAATTGGCCTAAGGCGGTTTCTATATATGTCTGTCCATCCTGCATGTGTGCTTTACCACTTAACAGGTTGGTCAGACCTAAAAAATTGGCTACAAAGGTTGATGCGGGCTGGTTATAAATCTCCTGGGGTGTGTCTTCCTGTTCGACCCGTCCAGCGTTCATCACTACCACGCGGTCGGCCAGGGCAAATGCCTCCTCTTGATCATGGGTCACATAAATAGCAGTTTGCCTCATCCTCCGCAGGATCTCGCCCAGGTCGAGCACCAGTCGTTCTCTAAGATTGCGGTCAAGGGATCCGAGAGGTTCATCCAACATGAGCAAGCGCGGCTGAGGAGCTAGTGAGCGAGCCAACGCCACGCGCTGTTGCTCACCGCCGGATAAGGTGTTGACGTCTCGTCCCTCATAATCCGGTAATCCGACCAGCGCTAAAATTTCCTCGACCCGTATTCTTATTTCATCTGGGGGGAGTTGTAACATTTTTAAGCCGAAGGCGACGTTGTCAGAGACGTTCATATGCGGAAACAAGGCGAAATCCTGGAACATCAGGCCGAAGCCACGCTTATTGGTAGGGACATCTTTCAAGGAGGCTCCGTCCCAGTAGAGCTCGCCTCGATCGGGAGGTTCTAATCCAGCTATGATCGCCAGAATTGTGGATTTCCCGCAACCGCTGGGACCTAATAAAGCCACGATCTCTCCTTGGGCGACCTCGAAAGAGACGCCATTAACGGCGTGTGTCTCGCCGAATGATTTATGGATGTCCTCTAATTTTAGACCAGGCATATCTTCTATATTAAACCACTGATGGGCAATCCCGAAAAACAGGTGTGTTTATGGGCGTACGCTACAAGCACACCTCCTTTTGAATAAATTTTA
>DAOVXM010000273.1 GCA_030636125.1 Chloroflexota bacterium
ATTCCCAGCAAACCACCTAACGAAGCTGATAATATTTTGTACTGGTTTCATATAGAAATCTAACGTAATGCTGGTGTTCCCTTAATATCCCAGATGATATAATCATTTTAGAATATTTACGAGGCATGTGCCCATGATAAGGGCTTATGCACTCTACTTGCTTATATTAAGACCGGCGAAACAATAAAAGAAATTAATTAAAGACATCATCTGCCGGTTGCGGTAGTTATACGCTTTTCGTGATTGGAAGTTGCTGCACGTGAAAAAACCTCTACTATCGCCAATCACAAATTGATAGGGGCAATAAAATCAAACGTGTTGTAGGAAACAATTGATTGCATTTATGGATTATGCAATCGAAGGAAGGATACCAAGTTATGATGCGATTTGACCGGTTTACCGAGCGAGCCCAAGAAGCCGCTCAACGTGCCGCAGAGATCATCCAACGGTACGGTCATAACCAGATAGACACCGAACACATCCTGCTGGCTTTAATTGAACAGCCACAGGGCGTTATTCCACAAATATTGGAGTTCCTTAAAGTTGATGCCGATGCCCTAACAGACCGGCTTGACTATATTCTACGTACCAGTCCAAAAGCTAATATATTCGGTGGTGGGGCTGGGCAAATCTTCATCACTCCCCGAGTCAAGCGTATTATTGACCTGGCGAATGAAGAAGCTAACAAACAGAAAGATGAATATATCTCAACTGAACACATATTCCTAGCTATCTTGAGTGAGCGCAGCACCCCAGCAGCCCGTCTTCTGGAAGGTGCGGGTGTGACTCGAGAGCGAGTACACGACGCGATCCAGCAGATACGCGGTGGTCAACGGGTGACTGACCCACAGGCTGAAACGCGGTACCGCACCCTGGAAAAATATTCTCGTGACCTGGCTCAAGCAGCTCGCGAAGGCAAATTAGACCCTGTGATAGGACGCGATCCCGAAATATTGCGGGTGATCCAGATTCTGTCACGCCGGACGAAAAACAACCCAGTGCTGATTGGAGAAGCCGGTGTGGGCAAAACCGCGATTGTGGAGGGGTTAGCGCAAAAAATCACAGCGAACGATGTACCAGAGATCTTAACGGGCAAACGAGTAGTTGCCTTAGATCTAGGAGCGATGATCGCTGGATCCCGTTTTCGCGGTGAATTCGAGGAACGGCTGAAAGCCACGATCGAAGAGATTCAACGAGCAGAAGGCGAGATCATCCTCTTCGTGGATGAATTACACACCGTGGTAGGCGCTGGAGCTGCGCAGGGAGCAATGGACGCATCCAATATGCTCAAACCTGCGCTTGCACGCGGTGAATTGCAATGTATTGGCGCAAGCACCTCGAATGAATATCATAAACACATCGAGAAGGATGCTGCCTTAGAGCGCCGGTTTGCTCCTGTGTATGTAGAAGAACCCAGTGTTGAAGACACCATTAAGATGTTGCAAGGCCTGCGAGATCGATATGAGGCTCACCATAAAGTCAGTTACTCCGACGAAGCGCTCGTCTCTGCAGCTCATTTATCCTCGCGTTATGTCAGCGATCGCCACTTACCAGATAAAGCCATTGACCTGATGGATGAAGCCGCCGCGAAACTGCGGGTGGCATTGTATTCATTGCCCCCAGAGCTTAAAGAGATGAAAAGCGAAATTGAACGCCTGAGCGCGGAGGAAGAGCAAGCCGGCCTGGAACGAGACTACGAAAGAGCAGCCGAGAAAAAAGCTGATAGGCTACGCATAGAGGCTGATTTCAACTCAAAACGCGATCAATGGGAATCAGAGCACGAATTAGACGAAGTCGTAGACGCCAATGATATCGCCGAGGTAGTCGCTCAATGGACTGGCATACCAATAAGCCAAATGATGGAAACTGAAGCGGATAAACTGCTTAAGATGGAGGAACGGTTGCACGAACGCATCATCGGTCAAGATGAGGCCATCCAAGCCATCTCAGATGCCATCCGCCGGGCTCGCTCTGGCCTGAAAGACCCTCGACGTCCGATCGGCTCGTTTATCTTCATTGGACCTTCGGGTGTGGGTAAAACCGAAGTAGCCAAGGCCTTGGCCGAGTTCATGTTCGATGATGAAGATGCCCTGGTGCGTATGGATATGAGCGAGTATCGCGAACAGCACACAGTTTCACGCTTGTTCGGCGCCCCGCCAGGATATGTGGGCTATGAGGAGGGCGGTCAACTGACGGAAGCGGTGCGCCGCAGACCGTACCGGGTAATCCTGTTTGATGAAATTGAAAAAGCCCATCCCGAGGTATGGAACGCCCTGCTGCAAATCCTCGACGATGGTCGCCTGACGGATGGGCAGGGTCGTGTCGTCAACTTCCGCAATACGGTGTTGATCATGACCAGCAACCTGGGAACGGAGTTCGTACGCAAAGCGGGAAGCATCGGATTCCTGCAACATACAGGCGATGCTGAAGACCGCGCTGCCCAGGAGAAGATCGAAAAAGCACTGAAGGATACCTTCCGTCCCGAATTCCTTAACCGCATCGACGAGATCATTACCTTCTCGCAGCTATCCCTGGAGCAAATGCAGGAAATTGTTGATCTACAATTGACAGAGGTGCAAGAGCGTTTGAGCGAGCACGGATTAAATGTAGAACTCACACCTGCATCTCGTACCTGGCTGGCCGAGGTGGGTTACGATCCCGACTTTGGTGCCCGTCCGTTACGTCGAGCGCTTCAAAAACATGTGGAAAGCCCACTTTCCGTTAGCCTGCTCAGTGGAGAGTTCTCCAGTGGTGATACGATCGTGGTAGACGTTGACGAAGAGGAAAACACTTTGATCTTCCGCTCTATAAGCGAAGGTATACCCGCTGAGGAAATTAAAAAAGTAGACGCTTAATCGAATTTACTTGGTGTCTATCCATAAAATGCGGATGTTGGTGTTTTGGCACCAACCCACCCTAAATTTCGGATAGGTTTTTGTAAAAAAAGGGCTGGCAGAGCATTTTGCCAGCCTTTTTTGATACTTAACGACAAATGTCCTTCCCATGGTGATGTTTATCCCAGGTTTGAGGAAGTTTGCCACTAGAATTTATGCGATAATTTTGGTTTTATAGAGACCACTGCTTTGTCAAGGAAAAAAGATTCATAATTATTTATTCAGAGAAGCCTTATGCCAGGTGATAGATTCGACCAACTACCATTATTTGATGGATTAACACCAGCTCAACTCGAGTTGCTGCGCCCGCTCTTTATCCCTTGCGATTGCTACTCAGAGTCAGTATTGTTCAATCAGGGGGACCCTGCTGAATATCTATATATCGTGGTTGTGGGAGAGGTAACGATCCAACACAAACCAGATGATGGCCCTCCCATTACTATTACACGTGTACGCCCAGGAGGTGTGGTGGGTTGGTCAGCCGTACTGGGCAATCGCGAATACACATCAGGCGCGGTATGCTCCGTCTACAGCCAGATGTTAAGGGTGCGAGGAGAAGACCTGCGCATCCTTTGCGAACAACACCCAGAGACTGGTATACTTATCCTAGAACGTCTTGCTACCGTAATTGCTAAACGATTACGCAATACCCACGACCAAGTGATGGACTTGTTGAAAGAAGGTATGGGTACCAGCATGGATAGGATCGAGGAGACTTAGATATGGGTGAGCCAAGTTACGAGGAACGTGTGCGCGTACTGATTGAGAGGATCAGCGCATACATTGAACAATACCACGGGGGTTCAGTAGAGTATGTGTCTTTAGAAGACCATGTACTGAAAGTCCGCCTGGGAGGGGCTTGCCTGGGCTGTCCACTCCTGCCAAGCACTTTGCACGGTTGGGTTGAGGGAACAGTTCGCCAGTTCTTCCCCGATATCGAACGCGTCGAAGATGTAGCATAAAGCGTTAGAACAAGATGAAGCAGGTGTGCTCGGGACGTAAGCCCCGAGCACACCTGCTTTTTAAATAATTTCTGGTGAGCAAGTAGGTTTTTTCTTACCCCTCTGCTTCCGCTCCGTGACCTACATCCACAATCGGGTTTCGAGCGATATAATCATCCACAAAGAGCAAATTGTCTTTGCCACGGCGAACAATATTCAACATTGTTTCCATTGTGGAAATTTCTTCTAACTGCTCTGTCACAAACCAGCGCAGAAAATCCTGGGATATATGATCGTTATCCTTGATAGCCATATCCATCAGGTTGTTGATCTGCTTGGTGACTTCATTCTCCCAATCCAGGGCTAAATGGACGGCCTCTTCGGCCGAGGCAAAATCGTACTTGGTGGCGTCGATGGCAGGAATACGCACCTGCCCACCAGCATCAACGACGTAATCCAGGAACTTCATGGCATGCATTTGTTCCTCTTCAGCCTGGCGGTAGAAAAAAGCGGCCAGATTTGGTAAATCGTCCGCATCGAAATAGGCCGCGATGCTGTTGTATTGAAGGCTAGCACCGAATTCGGCTCCGATCTGAGCGTTTATGGTATCTTCTATTGGCTTACTGATCAACATAATAGACTCCCTTTTATTGGATATATGGATAAAAAGTTTAATTGAATTATTGGCTTGAGCGAAAAACTATCGCCTGTATCGGTTACAAACCTGATTATATCATGGGGACTTTAATCAGATCGCCGCAGGTGGATTAAGTAATTTGCGGAATGAATTTTAAAATAAATCTGGTGTCAAAACCGCAAATTACTTTTAGCAAATGCCGGGTTGGCGTTTTTATATTCAAGTTACTTTCCGGCATTTGCATAAGCACCATGTCAGGTGACCTCAATACGATCGCCCTCAATAACCTCACCCACGACCCACAGTTCCTGCTCAACCCCGGCGGC
>DAOVXM010000348.1 GCA_030636125.1 Chloroflexota bacterium
CGCGAAGGCGGATACATGGTGGTAACCCGAAATCGCTTTGGTGATGTATTTGGGAATTAAGGAATGTGGGGTATGGCAATCAGCACACGTGGCCCAATTCTGATGAGACCCGTGAAACCAGCCCTCATATACCGCATCCATCACATGACAGTTGTTGCAGGCGGCAGGATTGTTCCCCAGGTATGCAGTGAAATCTGTAACATACATACCAACCCCGATAACCACTATGAGTGCTGCGATGCCTGCGATCAATGCAAACTTCATTCACCTTACCTGCTGAATCTATTGATGAGTATATCCAACATTAATGCTATCAAAAAAACGTGAAATAGTGTGTGACAAAAGTCACATGCAATTATGTCACAAAACTCCTCTCCTGCATACTCCGGAAAGACGCTAATGGTAAGTGCGGCCTCTCCACTTTACCCCTTTTCCGCTGGAAACAATAAATGCGGAGGTGACCATCATGGCGGTGAAGATCGAAGCGCCAATTGGCAGGCTGAAAGCATAGAAGAAGGGCACATGCATGGCGCGATTTATCTTGGAGCGCTGGTAAATGAGATAACCCCAAACGAGAAGCGCCTCGGTGACCACCAGCGCTGCCACCCACCCACCACCTGCTGCAAGCCACATCAGGCTCAGAATCAACCAAAGCGGCAGGATTACAGCTCCGCTCATCCCGACGGCGACCCCAATCCCTAATAACCATAAACGGTCCTGTAACCCAATATACATATTCTTTGTCCAGCCCTCCCAGATTTCTGGCAGGGAAGTGTACATGCGTGTGCGAGCCAGCTGCCTCCCATCTGCGAGAAGTAAACCAAATCCACCACGCTTGACCAGTTCAGCCAGAGCCTTGTCCTCCGCGATTTGGGCACGCACGGCCTGGTGACCTCCCACGGCTTCGTAGACCGATCGTCGAAAAAGTAGAAACTGACCGTTGGCGATCGCGTCCGGTTTACCTGGGTCGTTGACTCGATCTGGCGGAAAGCCGACAGAGAGCGCCGTGAAGACCAGCGGCAGGATGACCTTCTCCCAAAAAGTAACCAGTTCCTGGTTGGTCACAATAGTGAACAAACCAGCGTGCGAGGTGTTTGCGGCCTGGTAGGTCGAGGACAGCAACTCGGGGGCGGCGAAGGTGTCGGCATCGATGAAACACAGCCATTCACCGCGCGCTATTGAGTAGCCCTGGTGCAAAGCATGCGGTTTTCCAGCCCACCCCGGAGGTAAAATGGCACCTTGGATCACGCTTACCGGGGGTGAATTACTTTTCGAGCTGTTTCCTCGAGACTCAACCAGGACCTGATCCAAAATGCGAGCTGTAGCATCAGTCGAGCGGTCATTAACCACGATCAGCTCCAGGTTTGGATAGGTTTGCGCCTGTAGCGCGGAGATACAGCGCTGAATGTTGCGAGCTTCATCCCGGGCAGGGATGATGACAGATATCAAAGGAAATAGGGATCTAACTGAGGATGAGGGCGGAGAGATTTGGACACCGAACTTTTGTTGGCTGTGGATCAAGTAGATGGCTATAACCCCCAGGATGAGGAGAGTGGATGAGAGGATGAGCAAAATGAGATCGGGATTCAATGTTCAGGTTATGAGCGTAGCAGGAATTGATGACCTGAGGGAGATGGGCATCAATCACGACAGCGTAATTACGGAGCCGCGATCGGTTTTTTCTACTTCGATGCGGGTGGGAAACGCATCTTTCAGTTCGTCAATATGAGTGATGACCAATATTTTAGCGAAATCCTGGCGTACCAGGTTGATGGCTTCCACCAGGCGCTGGCGACCCTGCGCATCCTGGCTCCCAAAGCCCTCATCGATAACCAATGTCTGCAGGCGAGCACCCGCTCGTTGAGACAGCACTTCAGAGAGTGCTAACCGGATGGCAAAATTGACCCGAAAAGCTTCCCCTCCGCTGAACATCTCGTAATCGCGCCTCCCGGCATTATCACTGATCTGTATCTCGAGCGTTTCTCGCAAATCTTCCCGGCGCTTGTCTTTATATGCTGCCTGGGTGATGAAGCGAACTGACATATCGCCCATCGTCAGCCGGTCGAGGATCTGATTGGCTTTAGCTTCGATCTGAGGAAGAGCCTGTTCGATGAGTAACGCCGGGACGCCATCTTTTCCGAAGGCACGCTCCAATTGTTTATACCAGGCGACCTGATTAGTCAGCTCGGTTCGTTCGGCATCCAGGCGGGATGCCCGGGTTTTCAAATCATCAAGCACCAAGACTTTCTGCTTAGCTGCGCCGACTTCCATGCGCAGTCGATTCTCTTGCTCCTGCATGTTGAGCAGGAGACCTTCTGCGGCATCCTGATCTGGTGCCTGCTCTCGTGAGACCTCCAGGGCGCGGACTGCCTCGGTGTGTTCAGCCTGCTTGCGGGTCATTTCACCTTCTTGATCAGCCACCTGGGATTCAAGGTCGGCGATCTCGCGCTCCAGGGGGACCATCGCAGCCCGCGCTTTCTCCAGGGTGCCCATTTCGCCCTCGATCTCACGCCCCTGGCTGACGATGAGCCGTTCGTGGTCATGCGCGGCAGCATCGTAGCCGATCGATTTTAGTTCTTCATCGATCTCAGAGAGGCGATGGTGAGCTTCTGGCGCATAAGATGCTCCATCGAGATCAGTGATGATTTCAGCCAAACGGGGAGCGAAGTTTATTTTCCAATCTTCTGTTTGGGATTTAGCCGCCTCAAGCTGGCTGGAGAGCTGGGTGAAGGATACCTCTTGGATGCGCAGCTCCGTTTCCGCTGCGGATAAAGATGCGATCTGAGTCTCGATGTCTCCTACCTTATCGTCCGCTTGCTGCAATGTGTTTTGATTAACTCTATATTTGTCACCCTTCTCCGTTCCCTCCTGGTTCAGCTGCTCGATGAGTGCCATCCGATCGGATTGGTTTAATGGTTGTCCACAAAGTGGGCAAACGGCGCCTTCGGTTTCTGAAAGCTGGTCAATGCGTTCTTTAAGCTCATCCATTTCCGCTTTGAGGCGCGGGTTTTCCGCCTGGGCTTCGGCCTGGTGTCCCTGAGCAGATCCCAGTTCTTCGTAAAGTTGGTCTCGACGGGCGAGTCTTTGTTCGGCGTCCTTGAGGTGAGCTTCAGTTGTGCTTATATCCACCCCAAGCTCAACTATTTTGCCTTGGGTAACCAGGATATCCGCTTGCTGTACCTCCAAGGTGCTTCTCTCTTGGAGCAGCTTGGCCCGGGCAGCATTGATCTCGTCCAGCGGTTCCTGCCGGCGTTTCTCATGTTCCCTGAAGCGTGTGGCCACCTGTTCCCAACGTTCAAGACTCTTTCGGGCAGCCAGCCATGCCTTATATGAAGCTTCGATGTCTTCAGAACGGGCCAGGTATTCGCTGAAGGATCCCCGTTCATCCTGGCGTGCCTTCAAGCGGTCTTTTGAATCCTCCAGGTTTTGCCTGGCTTCATCGTATTGGCGAGCTAATATCTCTACCAGTCTCTCCTGTTCTGCCAGAGTTGCGATGACCATGCGGATGCTCTCAAGAGAGGTTTCTTGCGTGGCTCGAGCTTGGGTGATTCTTTGCAGCTCATGCTCTAATTCTTTCAGGCGAGTTTTTCGGGAGCTTTCCTCGGCCAGCTCGGCAGTGATCTCCTCTAAGCGACCTTCTAAACCATGGATCTCACTTTCAATATTTCTGCGCCGGTCACCAGCACGTTGGCGATATACCTCCCAGGTTTCTAAACCGAGGATGCTGGCCAGGATGCGTTTACGATCACCCGAGCGCTGCTGGGTAAATTGGTCTGCCTTGCCTTGTAAGAAGAATGACGCGTTGACAAAGGTCTCGTAATCCATGCGCAAGGTATCTTGGATACGAGCATCTGTATCGCGCAGAGTTCGTTCGGTGAGAGGCTTCCACGAACCAGTCTCCAGATCGGGATTTCCGTTGGATGACCCCTGCAAAATGTGGAATTCTAGCCGGGTGGTCTTGTTGCGCGGTTTGGAACGCGTGACCCGGTAAACATTACCTTCATAGCTGAAGATTAAGCTGACTTGAGCGCTGTCCGATTTGGAATTTATGAGGGAATCGTCCCGTTTGCGTGCATGTCCGAACAAGGCCCAAGTTATCGCATCAAGCAGGGATGATTTTCCTGCCCCATTAGCACCAGCTATACACGCCAGATC
>DAOVXM010000186.1 GCA_030636125.1 Chloroflexota bacterium
GAGATCATATTCAACGTAGAAATCCCCAAGAACACTCCCCCGGATCAACCGATTAATTTTAATCTCTTAGACGAAGTTACTGGCCTGGCAATAAACGCTAAAACCCACCCTATGGAGCGAGTGGAGGATGGATTTTACAGCATTACTTTACCCTTTCCCCTTGGTTCTACTGTGAAATATCGCTATTCCCGCCAGGGAGAAGCGGCACCAGTAGAAGAACATATTTCTGATGGGCGACAGCTACGCTACCGTCTTTTTCATGTAGAAGGACCAGGCGAAGTTCAGGATGTAGTCACCAGGTGGACCGACACTCAATTTGAAGGCACCACTGGTCGCATCACTGGGAAAGCCCTTGACTCGATCACAGGTCAACCCATAGCTAACATACTCATCGTTGCTGGTGGTGCACAGGCACTTACCGCATCCGATGGGTCTTATCTATTGGAAGGTTTACCTCCGGGAACGCATAACCTTGTAGCTTACGCGTTGGATGGATCCTATCAAATCTTCCAACAAGGAGCATTGGTCGAGGCAGATTCCACCACTCCTGCTGAACTCCGTTTGAGTATAGCCGAGTTGGTAAATGTAACCTTTGAAATCAGCGTACCTGATAATACAATTCCTGCTGTCCCAATACGGCTTGCTGGTAACTTATACCAGCTTGGAAACACTTTTGCTGATCTTTCGGGTGGCGTAAGTACAATGGCAACGCGTATGCCCGTAGTAAATTTGTTGCCAGATCAACGCTACCAGATCAGCCTTACACTCCCTGTCGGAGCTGATGTTCGTTACTTATACACTCTTGGTGATAGTCTCTGGAATTCCGAACGAACTACGGAGGGAGAAATCCAATTACGCCAGATTATCATCCCAGACCATGATGTCAAGGTATCTGACAAAGTTGAATCGTGGGCAACGACAGAAACATCTTCAATTACATTTGATGTTAATGTGCCTGACACAACTCCGCCTGATGATTATGTTTCCATTCAATATAAACCTTTTTATGGATGGACAGAGTCGATACCAATGTGGTCCTTGGGGAATAATCGCTGGGCTTTCGTGCTTAACACCCCTACCAACCTTATCAGTGGACTGAGCTACCGTTATTGCCGTAACAACCAATGTGGCTCCACGGATGATCTGCAAACGATGGGTAATAGCAGTACTGGCTATATCGTTAACCCCGAAACATCATCCCAAAGCATTATCGATCAAGTTGAATCCTGGGCTTGGTTGGATCATCTCCCCGCACCCAGTGATCCTGGGGCTTTACAGATAACCCCACGTGGATCGGACTACTTTGCTGGAATTGAACTACAGGCTGCTTATCACCCTTCATGGACACCACTCACTCCCTTTACCATAGAAAAAATTCAAAAGACGGGCGCCAATTGGATGGTACTTTCACCCACCTGGAGTTTCACGCGCGATACCCCCCCCATCCTTGAACAAGTGACGGGGCGTGATGCATTATGGCTTGACTTGACCACCTCTATCCAGAAAGCCCAGGAGAGTGGCTTTAAAATCGCCCTTAACCCAACCCCACAATTCCCAACAACGAAAAATGAGTGGTGGTCAAATGCCCCACGCGACTTCTCGTGGTGGCTGGTCTGGTTCGAAAGATACCGAAACTTTGCCATCCATCACGCTGACCTGGCTGCACAGAGTAACGCTGAGGTACTAGTCCTAGGTGGGGATTGGTTAGCACCAGCGCTACCTGGAGGAATGCTGGCAGATGGCAGCCCCTCGGGAGTACCAGCAGATGCCGACATCCGCTGGCGCACACTTATTCAGGATATCCGCTCAAGATATCGTGGCACACTCGCCTGGGCTTTATCATCTTCTCAAGCCATTGAAAATCCACCATCATTCCTGGAAGGGGTCGATCTAATCTACTTGCAATTCTCTCCCCCCTTATCCAACCAATTAGAACCAACTCAATCTGACTTGGAAGCGGAAGCCGCCAGAGTGTTGGATAATGATATCTTTCCCTTACAAGCTGAATTAGGTAAACCACTTGTATTGAGCGTCGCTTATCCTTCAGCAGATGGCGGCAACACAGCATGCTTGGACAATCCAAATGGCGAGGCATGCCTCGAGTTTAGTGCCTTATCACGTCCAAATGAAGATATTCCAAGCATTGCTGTTGACCTTGAGGAACAAGCCGATATATACAAAGCATTACTGAACGTGGCAAATAATCGCGACTGGATAAGTGGATTCGTCTCGCGTGGCTATTACCCTCCTGCTGCTTTGCAAGATAAATCTATCTCTATACACGGGAAACCCGCTGAAGAGGTGATTAAATATTGGTTCCCAACACTAATCGCAGAAACCACACAATAAGCAGACTAATTTTTTACCAACACTTTTTCTAGAGCACCGGTAAATACTCCAAGAGCCTGGTTAATTTGTTTCTCCGTCACCACTAAAGGTGGAATCCAGCGTATAGTATTATCCCATGGACCACAAGTCATGAGGAGCAGGCTTTCTTCCTGGCAGGCCTGTACAATGGCTTTTGCAGTATATTTATCGGGTTTATTTCCCTCAGAGCGGAACTCAGCCGCAACCATTAAACCCAAACCGCGCACATCCCCGATCTCTGAAAACTCTTCTTGCAATCTGCGTAACCCGGCCATAATTTGTTCGCCACGCTCTTGGGCATTGACGAGCATTTGTTCATCACGAATGGCCTGTATTGTAGCAACGGCTGCAGCCGCCGCAACTACATTCCCGCCAAAAGTTCCACCGTGTGAACCGGGTATCCATTTTTCCATTAAATCGAGCCGGCTGAATACTCCCGAAAGAGGCAAACCCGAGGCAATACCTTTAGCCACCGCAATGATATCCGGGCGTAAGTCGAAATGTTCAAAGGCAAACCAACGTCCTGTCCGTCCGAATCCCGATTGAATCTCATCGACAATCAACAGAATGCCATGTTCATCGCAAAGCTCTCGTAATCCGCTTAAAAAACTAGCTGGTGGTACCACATAACCACCTTCACCAAGCACCGGCTCAATCAATATTGCTGCTGTTTCGTGTGGTGCTGTCTGGGTCAGCAGTAAGTATTCCAATTCTTCCAAGCACCATTGGCTGGTTTCTTCTTCATCCCATCCATAACGATATGCATATGGATAAGGGGCAACGAATACTCCTGGCATTAGCGGTTGGTAACCAGCCCGATAAATGGTCTTCGATGTGGTTAGGGACATGGTACCTACAGTCCGCCCGTGGAAGCTGCCCTGAAACACGATGATATTCGTACGCCCTGTCGCCTGCCGGGCAAGTTTGAAAGCTCCTTCCACAGCTTCTGCCCCAGAGTTACTAAAGAAATAACCATCCAGATAGGGAGGCAAGATCGCTCGCAGCTCATTTATCAACCCCAACAAAGGCTCGTGAAACACTAAATTAACTTGACCATGGATTAATAAGCCGGCCTGTTTTCGAATCGCCTGCACCACCTTTGGGTGGCAATGGCCAGTATTCGTCACCCCGATACCACAGGTGAAATCAAGGTATGCCGTACCATCCTGATCGTAAATGTAGCAGCCTTGACCATGTGAAGCGACTATAGGGGTATAGCGTGGCCAGACTGGCGATACATGGGGAAGGGCGTCTTGAATGCTTGTCATTTTTACATCTCCAGTTATGGTAGGGATAGAATAATAAGTGTTTCGTCAGTTATTAATACGGGTACCAAAATTCTTTAATATCTCCTTCAACATCCCAGTTAACGTGCTTCACCTGGCAAAATTCATCATAGCCTTCCTATCCCAGCTCCCGTCCTAATCCGCTCATTTTCATACCACCAAACGGACCAGTAAAATTATCGGTCAATGGATCGTTAATCCATATCGTGGCGGCAAAGTTCAGCATAGTAATCGAAGGTCTCCCCAGTCCACCACAGCTCTTCAATGTTTTCCGGGATCGGTTTCCCTTCCTCCTCAGTCAACATCCGGACCAGTTCTTCATGGTGATTTCAAATCTTGCTGGCTATTTGATGTAATGAGGATGCTCGTGCAGATGCAAGCATATCTCGCCATTCTTTGAAGGCCGAATTTGCAGCCTTCACAGCAGCATAAGCATCTTCACCAGTTCCCCGTGGTACCTCAGCAATTATTTCTTCCGTTGCTGGGTTAACAACTGCGATGCTATCCCTTGACTTACCAGGTATAAAATGACCATTGATACACATTACACTTCCTCTCGATATTTCCATTCGCATATTCAGCTAGCATATCAAAAAAGACAATCACCCGTAATACCGTTCTTTCAAATATTAATCGGATTTCGGTATCACTTCGTGTTGGAATGAGAAGCGGATATAAGATTGTATACGAGATTCTAACTGGTACATCTATTTCCTATTGAGCAGTGGTGGAGAACCATAAGCCATTTTATATATTTTCAACGTCATAAATGTCTGTGTGCGCACAATACCTGGAACTTGGTGAAGCTTCTGGTTTAAAAAAGAAGCTAGCTCATCTCGATCCCGGCAAAAAACCTCTACAAAAAGGTCGAACTCTCCCGAAACCATGATCAGATAGCTAACCTCGGGAAACGATGCGATCGTTTCGGCGACATTCTCCAGCAAAGGTGGTTGCACTGTAACTCCAATCATGGCTGGTGCATCAAAACCCACCCGCGCCGGATCCAACATACCTACAATATGGATAACCTGTTCCTCGGTTAACCTTGCTACACGATTGCGTACCGTGCCCTCCGATACACCCAGGGACTTTGCAATATCTGTAAATGGTTTTCTTCCATCACTCTGCAATTGGTTTATGATCTTAATATCTAAATCATCCATGATTTTGTTGCGTCCGATATTCGTAATTTTTTCAACATTATATTCCGGATTTCGCAATCACACAAGACTTATGCCTTTCGAAATAATAAATCTATCTCAGGGTATCTTAGTGAATCATCCCATAGAAACGCTTGTTTCACCGCTCCCATTGAAATGTGAAATTATTTAATTTTGTATAGATTGTGGTAGAATATATTGTCATGGAAACAAGCCAACAACTGCCAGAAAACACCACCGAACCAACCCCACAGAGCGCGGATTCCGAACAGCTTCGCCGACAACGGCAAATTGTTATTATTATCATTGTTGCTGTTGTACTTTTCATTGGCATTACTACTGCGGCTATCGTTCTCTTATTACAACCGACGACTGATACGGAACGTATCGCCAACGTTTTCATCATATTTATGGCTTTGGAATCTTTATTCCTGGGACTTACAATGGTAGTTTTGATCATCCAACTAGCACGGCTGATCAATCTATTACAAAACGAAATCGCACCAATCTTGGAGTCCACCAATGAGACAGTAAACACGTTGCGTGGTACCTCTGAATTCTTGAGCGATAACCTAGTAGAGCCAGTGATTAAAGTCAACGAACAAATGGCTGGTGTACGGCAACTGTTCGTTGCGCTTGGATTAATCCGAAGGCCACAAAAATAATCTGACAACCAAAGGAGTGTGAGATATGTCTGACCGTGATGATGGGCTGGGAGCCTTTATCGCTGGAGTTTTTATTGGGGGAATCATTGGGGCAGCAACAATCTTACTGCGTGCTCCACAATCCGGAGAGGATACCCGCACATATATTAAGGATAAAAGTATTGAACTGAAAGATAAAGCATCAGTAACTTATGATGATTACTATACCCGAGTCGGGGAACTTGCTGAGGAAACAAAAATAAAAGCATCCGATCTAGGGCAAAAAACTGGTGCCAGCAAGCCTAGCACCGCAGCAACACCGGTGGAGGTTGCACCTAACGAAACAACCAACAGCTCGCAGGACGAAGTGGCTGCAGAAGAATGAACCGAGAATAATTATTTCCGAGAATAAACCCCATTCGTGTGATATGAATGGGGTCTAATTTTTAAGGGAGGATATATCGCCTACTCTAAGTCAGCCAA
>DAOVXM010000189.1 GCA_030636125.1 Chloroflexota bacterium
AGGTCGACAAACTGGTTTGAGAGTGATGCTGCGCCACAGTTGATCTGCGTCACTGCTATGACATCTAAAGAGATATTGTTTCCTTCCAAGGTATAGGTGCCATTACCAAAGTTGCAATCAGCCAGAATGTCGAAATTCCTATCAGAGAGGAAGATCAAGACGTAATTTTCGGGATTAGGTACAACTGACTGGCCGGCCGGGTCGATTTCGATTAACTCTGTCCACTGCCATTTGATATTTGTTAGCCTGGGCGCTGTGCTGGGTTCGGGTGCCTCATAATCAAATTCTAAAGACTTAATCACCGCGTCCAGGGTGGTCAGATCCGGCTCCCAATCTGAGGGCGAGAAGGCGTTAAGCTCCTCCGCTTTTGCAGCTAGATAGCCTTCTAGATCAGCTTCCATCTGCAGCAGCTCCTCATCTGAGATATCCTCGATGGATGGTAAAGCCTCACTAGTGACGGGATATACGAAGGAAATGAGATAGACTCCATCGCTGGTAAAGCCCTGAAAGACGTAGAATAAACCATCGTTGGTTACCGGGTTGAAATCCTGGGCGAATCTCCCCACAAAGCGCAACCCGCCGCCCATGCTGATATCCAGGTATTCGCCCTGCACTGCCAGGTCGTTGAAGGCGTAAATTGGCGGCAGGACAGGCATGCCTGAGATGGGGAAGGGTGTCGGCTGGGCGACCAGCAAATTTTTCAGCTGTTCGACATTGGTGGTGATGGTTAAGTCGCCGTTGGCCTCCCATTGTTGCATGTAGGCTTCTACCGGGATGATGTACAGTTGGGGATCGTCCGGCAGCATGTCCTGTGGATCTTCTACGCCGAAGGTCAGCAAGACGTGCTCAGGCATCCCTGTTGGGCCGGGTGGTTGGCTGTTGTCATACGGGGTGCTTGGTTTACAATGTGACTGCCAGGAATCGGGTAAACCCGTTGTATCGATGTTGACGCTGCTTAATTGGATTCCAGAGCAATTATCCAAATCAGCCTCGGGCGTCTCCGCCGGTCCACCATTGTCGAAGACCATCTGGGCGGCGCCGTCACTAATGATCAGCACCAGCCTGCCATCTCGTGTGCCATAACCAGTTACACTGGCCAGCAATACCAGGTACTGATCATGCAGTGAATCTGGCCCACACTCGGCCAGGGTTATAGGGCCTAATTCAAAGTTGAGTTCGCCATTACTTTCTGAATAACCCCCGCTGCCAAAGTTGCAATCTGCTTGATAATTGAAACTATTATCCTGCTGGAATACGAGCGTATAGTTCACCGAATCAGCCACGACAGACTGGCTGGCTGGTTCTGTTTCAATCAACTCTGTCCACAACCAGGTGATGTCAGTGATCTCCGTGATGGCGATTGGTTCTATTTCTCCCAATGCCGGTTCGGCAGTCGGTTCCTGGGTGGGCTCTGCTGCTGTGGTGGGCACCTGTGTAGGTATGGGAGTATCTGTCGCGGCAGGCTCGCCACCTCCACAAGCCGTAAATAAAGCTAGTACCAACACCAGGCCTAGTAATAAGGTCCATTTCTTCATGCGCTTATCCTCTCCTGTGCAAATAGCTTACGCTTGTAATCATTTATCTGGGATCAACGTAAGATCAGCTACAAACTAATGGGACTCCTCGGATGATGAATGGTCTCTCCCGATATGGTATATTCTCGGGGCTTTCCCCCTTATTAAACCACAATTCGAGTTGTTTTATTAACAACTGTCGTTACTGGTACAGTTAATACCGAATTAATGCCCTATCTAAGCGCGGCTTCTCGTCCGGTAAGGTATGGATTATTGTCCTTCTGAAAGCTCCTGAGTGCCCCTCTCTCCAGAAGCGAAGTGGCCTTTGGAGGATAAAATCACCCCCATGGTGAGCAAAAGTGGTAATCCGAAGATAATTGATAAATGGTAACCGTGCAGCGGCATTCCCAGTAAAATATCCATCTCTGTTGGCGGGAAATTGATCAAAGATAGCAATTCCGGGTAGCTGGTTTTGAGTAAGGTCAGTATGGTTGTAAAGGCCAGTAAGCCGAAGTAGATTAACGATCCCCACCAGGCCCATTTCTTTGACCGGATTACCCCCCAGATTAAAAAAACCAGGTTTAGTATAAAAATTTCAAAAAGAAAGATGCCTTCCAGTCCCGTAAACCAGATACCGAAGAATGGAAAGATACCGTTAAAGAAGATAGGGACGTGCAGAGCAATAATATAGAAAATGGATAAGGCGATCAGTACCAGTACCGGCATGGGTATATTTTCGATCCAATATGTATTCGGATCTCTGGTTTCAAAGGTATGTATGACTTTTTCGCTTTGGTAAAAACGGATCAGCAGCCACGGCAACAGCAGATATGCTAACCCTAGCATTATTACGATGATCACCGCAAGAGTCGGTGATAGTTCCTTGAAGGAAAACAAGGTTAGGCCGAATACCAGCAGGGGGATACCAAGCACAAGCCAGCACCACAGCAGGGTAACAGAAACCGACCTGGCCCAACGGCGTAAACGGATATGGGCGTATCCCAGCGGGATAAATACTAAGGCGATTGAGTAATACGCGATGATCTGCCAGGCAATGATGGCAAACATCAATGAACCAAATCCAAAACCTTCGTAATAAAAACGCCCACCCTCGGAAAACAAATAGAAAGAATAAAATTCCAATGGCGCATAGATCGCCGCGATCAGACCAATTGCTGAGAGTAGCACTCCAATAGCGTATAGAAAAGTAATTGGATATAAGCGTGCCATGCCCTCTCCTTTTTAAGAGCCAGGTGTGCTTATGCCGGTAAGCCACCAGTCTTTGTACATGGTTGCAACCATAACCAGTGCAAAATAATTAAGAGCTCCCACAATCCTTTTGAGCGGGTAGGAATTCTCCTAGAGGTATGTTCCATTCAGCCTCTGGGACCATTCTCCCCTCCAATTATTGTAGGGTGTATTCTAATATGTTTGACACCTGAGTGGATTGTTTTATGACAAGCCCTTTTGCCTGCCGACAAAGTTGTCTTTATGCGCGACACTAAGGCTAACAGATATCGTGTTCGTTGGGTACGGAAAGGAGAAATGACAATGAAGAGCAGAGCTTTTATTCAAAGACACCCTGTTGCCACACACTTTGTGTTGGTTTTCGTGATCTCCTGGGGTGGCAGTATCATCGCAGTTGGCCCAAAGTTCTTAAGGGGTGAGACCAATCAGCTTGCAGATATTTGGCTGATTGGTTGGACGATGCTGGTCACGGTAAGCTTCCTGGCTGTCCTGGTTCCAATGTCGCTCTCACCCGAGCTGGATACGCTATTCTATATTATCTATTCAATCGTCCTGTGGGGTGCTGCCCTTATCGTCATCGCCAGGTACGGTAGAAACCTGGTGCGAGTACCAGGGCAAGCTGGGGTGTACAAACCAATGAAGGTTAAAATTTAGAATAGTCGAACGTAACCACGCGCTCCGGTGTAACGCGTACGATTACGCCTTTCCATTTATCGGTCAACTTGCGAGCATATTCCTCTGCGTCTTCGCGGGAGGGCTCCCAAGGCCTTCTCTGGAAAATGGCAATACGCTTGGGGATGATATCTTCGTAATCTAGTTCCGCCGTCCCATAGACCAGTGCGCCACGAAATGGCACATCCGTCACGTCGATCAGTACGCTGACGTTATTGTTGCGTTTGATGTTCCTGATTTTGCGGCTGGGATCCTGGGTGCCTATCAGGATCTGGCCATCCTCATACTTGAAATAGACCGGGGCTATATGAATTGTGCCATCCTCATTGGTGGTGGCTAGCCTGGCGAAAATCGTCTCATCGAATAAAGAGATGATCTCCTCCTCATTCATATATGGTGCCTGTGGATACGCTGTCGTCTCAATCCATTCTCCTGCCATATGAATTCCTCCTACTCTATAAACGGTAATACTCAAAAAACAGGTGTGTTTTGCGCTTAGTTCGTTTAATCGGTATTGGACTTACACAATTCAGCGAGGATAACCCCGAAAATAGGGGGTGCGGGCGTTCGCCCGCACCCCCTATTTTCGGGCACTCACAACTTCAACTGCGCAACTTCTATTGTAATAATATCTTTGGCTTCTTCCCAAAGATATTATACACCTCGTCTTCCTCCGTATCAGGGTTTTCAAATAATCCTGATACGGCATGGATCTCGGAGTAGCCGGCCTACTGTAACATTTCGGTTAACTGTGCCAGCGTGTAATCTCGCATTTCGGGAGAGCGGCGATGTTCTTCAGTAAATACAACCACACCATTCTCCATCAGCTCGTAACGGTTCTCGGTGTACCGCAGTTGGGACTTCTTTTCATACTTCGAACGCTCCCAGCGCTTGGTGGTTTTGCCATCTTCCTCTAGCTCTTTCTCAGCGATCAGTCGCCATTGGCTCCATCCGGCTGAATCATTTGCAGTCATATGCCAGATGGACATGACCAGCGTTCCCCCAGGAAGAAGGTGTTGGTGGAAACGGTCTAATGATCTCCTGGCATCTTCGGGGTCAGGTACTAGCTGGAACGAGCTCGAAGGCACAATGATGGTGCGGTATTAGGATTGTGTTCATGTGCCCTGGTGGAAGGTTATTTGCCAGCGTCCGTCTTCAAACTTCCAGATGGAGCTGTGCAGCGAGTGCTCCGGTTCGTTTTCGAGGGTGGTAGTACGGGATATGCGATATGTGGTCAAAGCCACTCCGGGGGCTAATAACCTGGCTTGAAAGCCTGCTAAAGAGAATCTAACACCAGGCTCGTACTGAAGTGCTTCAATGATATGTTGCTTATCATACACACGACCTGAACTACCAAACTCAATAAAATCGTCCGCGAGCAGGCTCGATAGCTCTTCGAAGGAGGTGCGAACCTCAGGACTCAATAATTTTTCCTCAAATCTCATTAATTGTTCGGCCAGGGAACTGTCAATCTTCATGATTAATACTCGTAGCTGCTATTATAGTGGATTCTCGTATGATACTTCATTGCCACACCTCCTACAAAAGAGGATGATGCCCCGTGTTATTTAAGTCGTTAGGACAGACTCCCTTCTGCCAATTGTGCCAGCGCAATCGCGCCAAGCACGCCCGCCTGCCCACCCAAGGCTGGCGGCACGATGTACCCATCGATATCTTCTAGAATCTCCGGCGCAGCGATGTATTTATTCAACAGGCTTTGAACCTCTCGCCGTACCAGCGGGAAAAGTCTTTCCTCCTGCATCACGCCTCCACCGATGATGATCCGCTGAGGTGATAATACTGTGATGAAATTGACCAAACCCAGAGCCAGGTAGTGCGCTTCCAGCGCCCAGGCCGGGTGGTCATTGGGCAGGATCTCGCCGCGTTTGCCCCAGCGGGCTTCGATGGCTGGTCCCGAAGCAAGCCCTTCCAGGCAGTCCTTATGATAAGGACAGATGCCTTCAAAGGGGTCTCGCTCCCAGTCGTGAGGCAGATGGACATGCCCCATCTCTGGGTGCATCAGTCCATGCACCAGCTTTCCCCCGATCATAGCGCCCCCGCCAATTCCCGTACCAATGGTCAGGTAAATAAAAGTCTCCACATCTTGAGCCGCGCCCCAACGGTGTTCCCCTAAGGCTGTCGCGTTAACATCCGTGTCAAACCCGATGGGAACCTTTAATGCGTTATGGATCTGTCCATAAAGATTGGTGTTGGCCCAGCCGGGCTTTGGGGTGGTGGTGATGTAGCCAAAACTGGGAGAGCTGGGGTTGGGATCGAGGGGACCAAATGACCCAATGCCGATGGCCACGATATTCGCTTGCCTGGATTGTTCCTTAAAGAAGGCGATGGTCTCCCCGATGGTCTCTTGCGGTGTACGCGTGGGAAACGTCCTCGTGGCGTGCAGTTCATCAGGACCCCTGCCGACGGCACATACAAATTTAGTGCCCCCAGCTTCGATACCACCATATA
>DAOVXM010000074.1 GCA_030636125.1 Chloroflexota bacterium
AACTCACCGGCCTCCATGGCGGGGAAGATGCCGTCCCAGGCGGCTTCTTGGAAGACAGGCGTGCAGTTGATGAGTTCACAGATAGCCCGTACGGTGTCGTAATCCCAACCGACGGCTTCGCCGGAATCCTCATCGATGGTGTTGAAGGGTGGGTAGGCGTTTTCCACCGCAACGGTGACCTCTTGTCCACCCAGGTCGGGTAATCCACCAGGAGCTTCTGTTTCTACGGGAGCCTCAGTTGGTTCTGGGGCTTCCACTTCTGGAGGCGGGGCTTCAGTGGTGGCAGCTCCTCCACAAGCTACCAATAAAATGCTGGCGATCAATAGTAGGGCGAAGATCCATTTATTTTTTCTCATTTCTCTCTCCTTTGAATAAGATAAAAAAACTGGGATGTTGGTCACCTATTGTTCTTTCCTGGGATTTGTGACCATTTAATTTGACTCTAGAAGGATAGACTATCTTTGAGAATTTTGCAAGGGGTAAAGGGTATAATTAATTACTGGAATTATTGTACAAAATCACATAAATGTTCAGATAATATCCATCAGTAACCAATACTGGATAGATAATACCAATATTTTCACATTGAAGGAATAAATTATAACGGGCTAATTTCTAATTAATGGAACAAAAAATGATCATTTTACGTCTTTTACTTCATGCCAACTGATGATGTGACACAGACTCAACCAACTAGGCTGACCAGAAGAGGTCCGAACCTAACATGGTTACTTTTTGGTTTGGTCAGTGTCTCAATGATCGCAGCGATAGGAGTTCTGGGCGCTTATGGAGGCTACCAAACAGCCCAACAGGAATATCAAGGTCTCCAGGGCACTCAAGCCGTGCTTTTAATTGTCGAACAGTATGAACTGGGATTGCAGGACATTGAAGCAGGAAGATTCGACCTGGCGCGCCAGCGATTTGAATATGTACTTGAACGTGATCCAGATCATACAGGTGCAGCGGATAATCTCCTTATCGCCTTGCAAGTTTTGTATGCAACTGCCACGCCAACTCCAGTTCCACCAACCATAACCCCAACGCCCACCCCAGATCTACGACCAATAGAAGAATTATTTTCGCAGGCACAAAGTCTCTATAATGCTGAGGACTGGAATGGTGTAATTGATACCCTGGTCAATTTACGCAAGGTAGACCAGTCTTATCGAGTGGTCGAAGTGGATAGTTTATTGTATCGAACGCTACGAATCCGGGGAATAAATAAAATACGCAATGAGAGCAATTTAGAAGGTGGAATTTACGATCTCGCCTTGGCTGAACGTTTCGGCCCTCTGGATGTAGAAGCGAATAAATGGCGAAATTTGGCGCGAATATATATGATCGGCTCGAGTTTTTGGGAAGTTAACCCGGTACAGGCAGTGTATTATTTTAGTCAGGTGGCTTCGGCCTCACCCTATTTACGTGATGCATCGGGATGGACTGCCCGTGAACGTTACAGGGCAGCATTGATCCAATATGGGGATATGTTGGCAAGTAATGGCGATTGGTGTGAGGCAGAGATCCAATATAACTTGGCAATTGAAATCTACAGTGATGAAGTGATCATACCCACAGTTTCTTACTTGGCATTAAAGTGTTCACCACCTACATCAACGCCAGAAGATACAGCAACAATAACCCTATCGCCAACAGTAACTTTAACGATCGTTCCAGGGATAACTCCAATTGGTACGCCGACGCCAACCGGGACAGATTCGCTACCTACAGTGGAAGTGACCCCAACTGAAACACCCTTGCCTGATATAACGGATACACCGGGGTTTGAAGAGACACCAACCCCCACACCAACGATATCACCTACTATAGAAACTCAACCTACTGCGACAGACACATTGCCTCCACCTGAACCATCGCCTACCCAGACCTCGGAGCCGACACCAACCGCGGAGTAATAACCTGCATGAGTACTCTTAAGTCACTAAGGGATATCGTATCAAAACGGAATATTCTCTATGGCAGTATTATGCTCAGCCTTGGGTTGGTAATTGCATGTTTGGCTGGGGTGGTCTCATTTATCGTATTCAAACAAGTCACAGCCTCAAGTTTAAGTATAGAAATAAACAATCCGGTATTTGCCGAAGGTCAAGCTACGCCCGAATCGATTAGCAATAGCCTGCCTGATTCAAGCGAACCACCACTACCACTAATTGAGCCGACGCTTGCACCGTGGGATGGCGCGGGAAGAGTAAGTCTGCTGTTATTGGGTGTGGATTACAGGGACTGGTCGACGAGTAGGGATTATTCCCGCAGCGATACAATGATCTTACTTACCTTGGATCCTCTGACACACACCGCAGGTATCCTCTCAATACCAAGAGATTTATGGGTTTCTGTTCCAGGATTTCAACATGGGAAGATTAATACCGCGTATTACCTGGGTGAAGCACACAAATTACCAGGAGGTGGTCCAGGTTTAGCAGTGAAAACAGTTGAGCAATTCTTAGGGGTACCGATAAATTTCTACGCCCAGGTTGACTTTGGTGTATTTGTGCGGTTCATCGATGAAATCGGAGGGGTAAAAGTCGATGTACCTGAAGAGATCACCATTGACTTGCTTGGATCAGGTTCTGCTACAAAGAAGACACTGCAACCTGGAGTACAGGTCTTACCTGGAGAGTGGGCACTTGCTTATGCCCGCGCGCGACATACTGAAGGTGGGGATTTTGATCGCGCACAACGTCAGCAACAGGTCATCCTAGCGATCAGAGATCGAATCATAAGTGTTGACATGCTATCGTTATTAATCAGTAAAGCTGATATTCTTTACCAGGAATTGTCATCGGGCGTACGCACTAACCTGGGTGCGGATCAAATTGTAAAATTAGCTATCCTTGCGAGTCAAGTCCCGGATGAGAATATTAAACGGGGTGTAATTAGTGAGAAGTTTATTTTGTTTGGAAAATCTCCAGATAATCTAAGCATCCTGATACCATTAATAGATAAAATCCATGTGCTGCGGGATGATATTTTTGCATCATCGGGAGCGTTGAATCCGCTTACTCCAGGAGGAGACCTGGAACGTATGATTGCCGAGGGTGCGAGTGTGGCAATCCAGAATGGTAGTAGTTCGGTTGGGCTTGCTGAGAGCACTGCACAATATTTGCAATCTTTGGGTATGAATGTGATTAGCGTCTCTGACTACCCCCAAAATGTGACTTTAACCAATATCATCGACCACTCAGGGAAACCGCACACGACCTCATTTCTGGTCGATTTGATGGGAATCTCCGCGCTGAAAATAATATTTAATTACAACCCGAACAGCAATGCGGATATCGAGTTAATCTTAGGGAATGATTGGGCAAGGAGTAATCCACTACCCTGAGGGAACTTTAAAATAAGGGCATTTGTGGGACATCGTACCTGAGGGGGTCTTTGGTGAGTTGTTCATTCAGCGTTTCTTCATTCAGAACAGGGTTTTCGGCTAACCAGCGTACCTGACGAAATTTGATAAAACGCCATCCCTTGTCTACGACTTGTCGCAGGCGGGGATCATGCTCCAATTTGTAAATTACCAGATTGGAGCGCCCACCTGGAAGAACAAGTAGTGATTGTTCTGGAGGATATGCTTGGTTCAAGAGTATTTCCCCGATTACGGCCGAAACTATGCTGTAACAGACAAATCTAATTTCTCCTTTTGTGTTTCGCCATATAAGTGGAGTTTGATCTCCTACCTGGTAATCTAGGTTGTGAGCCATCCGCTTTAACAAGGCTGTGATATTTTCCAGATCGCTACGACGGACTGCGGGAAGATCGGAGGCGCGTATCTTCCACTTACCACTTTCTGGTGGATCTTCTTGACCATAAGAGTCTAGGCACACATGAATCAATTCGGAATCGGGTGTCAGTAATCCTGGAAAACATGTATATATATGTGTCGCAATTTCTAGAAGAGTTGAGCCTGGGTGTTTGATCAGGTAGCGGACGAGTTCCATCTCAACCTGGTCAGCTAGAGGAATCATAATATTTTGTGTACCGTGTAACCACCAGTAACCTACATCAAGAGATTTTTCACTACCATCAATACGTTCAAACCCACTTTTATAAGAAAAAGCTTCTTCCAGAATTGTATTAGTTTTACTCAATGACTCGGATGGAGATTTACTCGATATGGGTAGGTAGTGGGAGTGGGCTAAAGCCGTAAGGGCGGCGCCATGCACTTGGATGTAACTAGCCGGCTCTCCACGCTCTTGTAAATATTCTTGAACGGATCGTCTTGCTGAAGAAGACTGCGTTTCGAATGTGAATGGCTTACTTGGCTTTTCTCCTGCGGATCGCTGCCAGGTAATTTGAGACTGCTTGCTTTCAGCGAGCAGAGCTAAGCCTTGCAGATTAAAATTGGATGCTTCAGCCGCGATCACCGCTGCAGAAAGAAACGCTGGTTCGGTCTCGCTAATCAAGCCCAACATTGGGGTGCCATTCTTGAGAGCTGAGGACAAGTTTCCTAATGCGGCTTGTAATGCTGAACAATGCCATCCCCAATCGTAACGCCGCCGGCGTAAGACGCTCTTAAACGGTCCGACGGCTTCTCGCCCCCACAGCCAACCTGACCAGAGAGCTGAGAGTGTCCAAAATGCCTGGTTAGGACGCGGAAACGCGGTTAGGACGTTGCTAATTTGGATATCGCCTAGTGAATCAATCAAGTCCTTCAAGCGACCCTCAAATAGGCAAATGCCTCCTTCTGGTGGGGGTAGCGTTGGCCATACCACTAACGGAACCGCTGGAGCAGACGATACCCAGCATGAAATACTGTTTTCTAGAGCTAGCCAGATATTATGCTCTCGAAAACGCGGCCGGCTCTTAAGCTGACGAGGACGTGTTCGTCTAACCGGATGTGGCCAAAGAGTATTCGATTGATCGAGGGCAGTTAGAAGGAGGGCAGTGAGATGTTTCTGGCGACTTTCTGAAAGGTTTAACCCGTCAAGTTTGTTTATCAGGGTAAAAAGGGCATAGACAGCTCGAGGTAAGTAGACCGATATGGCTTCCTCAACATGGTAGCGGTCTGGATCGTCCAACATCGCAACACGTTCTAAAGCCCGTGCACGATGAAGACCGCTTCGGGAGAACTCGTTGGCCAGTTCAATATCGGCTTCAGTTGCCGGGTGCTCACCATACTCGCCACAGATGGGACATTGGTAAATTCGTCCATAAAGCACAGGTTTTCCTGTACGCGTGGAGTCATTCTTCCCGTTTGATGCTCCACGCTCCCATAAGAACGCCTCAGCTTGGATTTCATTCTTACATTGATTACACTGGGTGCGGTAGAGTGCGCGAATGTGGGGTTCTAAACGCTCATTTCCTTTGCGGGATGTGGCTAATTCAGCCAAGACTGAGTGTAATTCATCCTCTGAGGGAGGGTCGGCTTCTAACTCAATCAAAAAACGGTTCACTGGGTTGTTGGCGGCAACCAGGACACGATAGCCAGCCCTAGCGATCTCCACAGCCAACCTTGGTGAGGTACCAAAAGGATCTAATACCCACGCATGAGAATCTCCCATTTGCAGGTTCTTATCCGCATTTGGGCGTGGAAAATGTGCCCTAAGCCAATTAGTCGCCACTCCTTCTGGGATGGGAGGTAAGTAACGCCCTAATGGTTCAGGTTTGGAGGGTGTCAAGCCTGGATAGTATGGAATTTGGGCGGGCATTGTTTAACTCTATAAATAGTATAATTGAATATGAAAAAAAAGCAAATTGTTCAGGCAAACAATTTGCTGCGTATAGACAATATACTATTGGTGGTGCCGGGTCAGTTTGGGTACGTATTCAATTCTACTCCTCAATCACAGCGAACAGAAAATATTCATTAAAAAGTTAGCTAACCGTATGTAACAATGCTAAATTCGCAGGGCATCCCGAAGCTATGGGAAATCCACATATTAGTACTACTTGCTGACCAGGTTTAATTGGTGTCGAAGCGATCATAGTCGCCTCAACTACTTTTGTCATGTCTTCGATCGTGTCTGCATGGGGAACGAAATGGGGAATCACGCCCCACATGATCCCAAGCTGCTGGTAAGTGGTTAGTTCTGGTGTAAAAGCAAATATGGGGACATCGGGGCGAGCTTTAGACATGAGCAAGGCTGACCGCCCACTTTTTGTGAATACGGCGATTCCAGCCACATTTCGGTCATGTGCTAACTCACGGGCTGCTAGTGTCATATAGTAAGCGTCATCTTTGATCGGTTTTGTAGAGGGGGTATTAAAACATTGACCCCATTCTCCAATATGGGCTTCTGCCTGGGCAATGATTGCATTCATCATTTTCACAGATTGCACCGGGTATTTACCCACCGCGGTTTCACCCGAGAGCATTACGGCGTCACTGCCGTCAAAGATGGCATTGGCTACATCTGTGGTTTCAGCGCGGGTTGGGCGAGGGTTATTGATCATTGACTCGAGCATTTGAGTGGCTGTAATGACAATTTTTGCATTCTGATTGGCCGAATCGATGATCTGTTTTTGGGCGATGGGTACGAACTCGGGAGACATCTCCACACCAAGATCACCGCGGGCGACCATAACGCCGTCAGCTGTCTTTACAATTGTTTCTAAGTTTTCGAGTGCTTCAGGACGCTCGAGTTTGGCAATAATTGGCGTCTCAAATCGTGCACGTGATGAGTTGATTATGGCTTCACGCACTCGCTCGACATCTTTACTCGATCGTACAAACGAAACAGCAACTAAATCTACACCATGATCCATCCCGAATGCCAGGTCTTTGGCATCTTTTTCAGTAAATCCTTGAATATCCAACTCTATGCCGGGTAGATTGATGCCCTTGTGTGGTTTTAACGTACCACCTAATATCACTTGTGTCATCACATCAGTGTTCTCTGAGGAGATGACTAACAATTCTAAGTTTCCATCATCCAGTAAAATCTTATCGTCAGCTTTTACATAATTGGGTAACTCGGGAAAATCAACAGATATCTCTCTATTGTCACCTGGGACAGAGCGGGTTGTCAAAGTGAACTGTTGACCAGATTCCAGCTCAGTCTCGCCTGTATAGATTTCCCCAGTTCGGATTTTCGGGCCTTGCAAATCTTGTAAGATGGTGGCCGGAGATCCTGATCGTTGAGATACTGATCGAATACATCGAATGACCTGATCGTGCGTTTTATGATCACCGTGAGAGAAGTTAATTCGAAAGACATTAACACCTGCTTGAATCAACTGGGTTATTTTTTCTTCATCCTGGCTGGCAGGACCAATGGTAGCAACAATTTTTGTTCTGCGCATAATATGATTATTGGGTTGAACAAGTTGTGTTTTTCGGATAATGTCCGTTTCTAATTTTTATTGATCAATCAAGTTATATACGACCACTCACTTAAGCTAATACAGTTTCAGATGTAACGTAATTTTTTTGCTTCGTTGGTTAATTCTTCGCGAAATTGTGGGTGAGCGATATTGATTAATGATTGAGCACGTTGTCGGATCGTCTTGCCATAGAGATCGGCGGTGCCGTACTCTGTAACGATGTAGTGGACATGGTTACGGGTGGTGATAACACCTGCTCCAGGCTTCAGTGTTGCCGTTATACGGCTGAAATTTTTGGCTGTGCTGGGTAATGCGATAATTGGTACGCCACCTTTAGAGCGGGATGCGCCGTAAATGAAATCCAATTGTCCACCAACACCGCTATAAAGCTTATGGCCGATACTGTCCGCGCATACCTGCCCGGTTAAATCTACCTCGATCGCTGAATTGATGGCGATCATCTTGTCATTCTGAGCGATAACGAAAGGATCGTTGATATATTCCGTCGGGTGTAATTCAATCAATGGGTTGTCATCCACCCACTCATACAAGCGCTGTGTACCGAGGAGGAAGCCTGCTATAATCTTTCCTGGATGCAATGTTTTGCGTGCATTAGTCAACACCCCTGCTTCGACTAGCTCGATGATGCCATCCGAGAATAACTCGGTGTGTATACCTAGATCCTTTTTATCCATAAGGTGCTTCAGCACGGCATCTGGGATAGCACCAATACCCATTTGCATGGTGGCTTCATCGGGGATCAATTCAGCGATATATCTGGCAATGTTTTCAACGACCTCGGATTTTCCGTCGCTGCTCATAGGTAATTCAGGTAACGGGTAGTCGACTGGTACAACATAGTCTAACTTGCTCACGTGAATGAAAGAGTCACCCAGTGTTCGAGGCATCCTTTGGTTTACTTCAGCGATGATAATACGGGCTGATTCGGCCACACTTTTGGTTAAGCCAACCTCAATTCCCAGGCTACAAAATCCATGCTCATCTGGAGGTGACACATGGATCAAAGCTACATCTACTGGTAGGATACCCCGTTTGAATAGTAATGTGAGTTCGGAGAGCAGAACGGGGGTGAAGTCAGCGCGACCTTCATTGACTGCTTGACGAATATTACTGCTAATAAACATGGTATTAACCCGCAAATGACCTTCCATGCGGGGGGCAACATAATCAGCAGGACCAACCGTCAAAGCGTGGCATATCTCTACATTCTCTAAATTGGGAGCATAATCGACTAATGCTGCAAGAACTTTTTTGGGTACAGAACAGTTTCCGGTTAGAAATAGCCTTTGCCCAGATTCGATTTTACGAACTGCTTCTTCCGCACTAACAATACGATCTTCGTATATCTTATTCCATGCAGCCATGTATTATTCCTGTTTTCCTATAGTTGCGAATTGGGATAAGTGAATAATCCGACCCTGATGAGTGTTAATGCCTTTTTCTATTGCAGGATTATCTGCGATTGCAGCCTCGATACCCTTGTCAGCAATTTCTTGGATAAATGTAAAGGCAGCATTGATAAAAGCATGGGTAGATGTTCGGGCTACTACAGCGGCCATATTAGGGACACAATAATGGATAACACCTTCTTCAGTCAAGGTGGGTTGGTCGTGCTTTGTTGGTCTGGAGGTTTCTACACAGCCTCCCTCATCGATACTGATA
>DAOVXM010000116.1 GCA_030636125.1 Chloroflexota bacterium
ATCCCTAAAATAGGGTAGGTCTCAGCGCCTGGACCGCGCCAACCTCCAAGGAATAAGGTCGAGAAGATGGCTCCCACCGTTAGAGCATGGAGGAGTTCCCCTGCGTAAAATAAGCCGAATTTCATCCCTGTATACTCAATATGAAACCCTGCCACTATCTCAGATTCGGCTTCAATAAGGTCAAATGGAGTGCGGCCTAATTCTGCGATCGAAGTGATAAGCACGATTAGAGCTGTGACTGGCGCAACTACGATAAACCATACTCCATCCTGCGCTTCGACAATATCGGTCATCCCCATTGAACGCGCTAGAATAACCGGAACCAGCATGGCAATAACCATCGGTACTTCATAGGAAACCATTTGTGCTACTGTACGGAATGCGCCTAATAACGCGTACTTATTATTGGATGCCCAACCGGCCATAATGATACCTAAAGTACTGAGTGCCCCGATCGCAACAATATATAGCAAACCAACATTCAGACTTGTCCCTACGCTGGTCGCTGAGATTGGTAAGACCGCCCATATCAGCAGTACCGTTGCTAAGGCAATGATTGGAGCCAGGTTATAAACAATTTTGTCTGCCCCCACTGGTAGGATATCTTCTTTAATCAGCAGCTTAATCACGTCGGCAATTGGTTGTATCAAACCATATGGTCCAACACGATTCGGACCGAGGCGATCCTGGAACCTGGCGACAACCTTTCTCTCCAGCCACACCAAGAAGATATCTAAAATCAATACCACCGAGGCTATTACCACAACCCCAATCACCGCAAGAATGAGGGTTACTAGACCATCTGATAAACCCAAGCTAATAAGCAAATTCTCCAACCAATTTGCAATATTGGTAACCGGATCACCCATTCATTTACTCCTTCGACGAGTTGCTTATCTTCTTCCAGTAGAACGTATAAAAGGCTGAAGAATAATTTTCATCAGCCTTTTAGTATCTCTTCGTTTATCGCTATAACCATTCCAAAGCACCTTTACGCCAGGCATACCCTAATCCAGCTACCAAAATCAAGATGAATAGTACACCCTCAAGGACTGCAAATAGAGGCAAATGATCAAAAGCCACAGCCCAAGGGTAAAGGAATACCGTCTCGACATCGAAAATGAGGAATACCAGAGCAAATAAATAATATTGGACTCGGAATTGAACCCAAGTGTCGCCTACAGTTTCGATCCCACACTCATAAGTTTGTGATTTTATTGCGTTTGGTTTTCGAGGGGCTATTAAACGTGGTATGACAAGTGCAAGAGCCGGAAAAATTGGTGCAAGGACGAGAAATACGCCTATGAACAACCAATCACTATGCATGCATGCTCCTTCGTAGGCTGAGATTTCTTTGTGTTTCTAATTGCCTTAGGCAAAAACCCAACGGCAAATTTTACCATAAGTTTCTCTGATAGGACAACCTGTGCCTACCAGGATCTATAAATAAGGCATTCCATATTCTCAGAATTAACTATTGGAAAAAGGTAACTACTCAGCCTAGAGCAGGGAGAGCCAGAAAAATGGTGTGCGTGGGGGGCAAGCCCCCCACGCACACCATTTTTCTGAGACTTCTCACCGCAGCCTGAGCTGTTACGGAATAAGTTATCATTCTACCCAAAGGGACTACTTTGAAGTAAGATGAACCTTGCTGGTACTAAAATGGGTATTTATGATAAAGAAATTTAAAGGTAGCCAATTATGAAAAGCGCAAAGTCATTCTCTCCCGATACCCGCTGGTGGGATTTACCCGCCGCATTATTACTACTTGTAATCATAACAACAGTATTCACACGCTTGGTCGCAACTGAGTGGACAGACCACTTAAGACTTACAAGAACCATCGCTTGGCTTGGTCTGATTGCGGGCTTAGCACTGGGTGTAAGCCGCTTTTCCCCGCGCCGTGCGACATTTTTCGCTTTTATATATGGTCTGTTCTTTATTACCTACAGTATAGGATTAACACTCGGAGAGAGTGTACTCTGGCAGGAACGTATACAGAGCTTGCTTGGACGTATCGGCGTCATCATAACTCACTTAATCCAACAGAAAGCCGTCCCAGATAACTTGCTATTTCTCGTTCTTATGAGTATTGTTTTCTGGGTTTTGAGTGTTCATGCTGGCTATAGCCTAACTCGCTATGGTAATCCTTGGAATGTAATCCTGCCAACTGGTGTTGCACTAGTTTTAATACACTCCTACGATTCCTATCTCTCCAGTCGTGCCTGGTATCTTGCCGTTTACCTGTTCTTCGCTTTGCTGCTCGTTGCTCGGGTAACTTATCTCAATAACCGGAAACGTTGGTTAAAAAACAACACTTATACCCCTCCATATTTAGGTCTAGATTTTATGCGAATTGCTTTAGTAGTATCCGTTGTCTTATTATTATTATCTTGGACTGTACCGGCACTCGCTAACACACTTCCCGCTGCTGAAGATGCTTGGCTGCGTGTTAAACAGCCGTGGAATGATATACGTAACACTTTCGATAATGCCTTTGCCTCCCTACGTTCGACAGTCGGCATCGTTACAGATTATTATGGACCTAATTTGTTCCTTGGGAGAGGAAACCGTCTAGGCGATAATATCATCTTCGCTGTGGCGACGCCGCCAGAACCTCCTGATGGTGCCAGATTCTACTGGAAAGCAAGGGTCTATGACTATTATGAAGATGGCTGGTCCTCCACACTTCAAACTTCCAATATTGTTGACCCAGACGATTTCGATTTAACATTGCCAGACATCAATAGTGATGCTCCGCAGAATTATTCCTTCGCGTTCACCCTTGGATCACCGATAGCCACACTTTTTACACCACACCAAGCTGTCTGGCTCAGCCGTCCGGCAAGGGCTGAATTCTCAACCAATCCTGATGGAACGGCAGATATTGGGTCATATCGGGCTACACCACCACTACGCGCCGGCGAGACATATTATGTCCGGTCGTCCTTAAATGGTGTCACAGTCGCTGAATTACGAGACGCGGGGACAGATTATCCAGAATGGGTCACCGATCGATACTTACAATTACCCGCCTCAATAACTCCCCGAACTCTAAGATTGGCGAAAGAAATCGCAGAGGGACAAGAGACCCCCTATGATGTCGTAACAGCAGTCACCAGCTACTTACGCACCAATATCGAATACTCTGAGACCATTCCACCCTTACCCGCGAACCAAGAGCTCGTAGACTGGTTTCTATTTGATCTCCAAAAGGGATTTTGTAACTATTATGCGACTTCTGAGATTGTCATGCTACGATCTCTAGGAATCCCAGCACGTCTCGCGGCTGGTTATGCCCAAGGCGATTTACTAGATGGGTCCACAGACACCTACGTTGTCCGACAGAGCGCTTCACACGCTTGGCCAGAAGTTTACTTTCCAGGCATTGGTTGGGTGGAATTCGAACCTACAGTTTCCCAACCCACGCTCATCCGTCCTCTTGGTGAGAGGCCAGAACTCAACAACATAAATCGACCAGGCAATTTTCCAGAGGAAGATCCTAAAGATGGTTTAGAACCTTCCCAGCAAGGAGGTCCTGAAGAGGATGCTGGTGCAGTTGACTTAAGTGATATAACAGGGAGCTACACTATTTTAATTGTGACTATTGGCTTGGTTCTGGCGCTAATAATCCTTATGATCCTTCTGATAGGACGGAAACAACTTCACAAGAGGATGAGCTTTTTACCAATCTTTCTTGAAAGTGGTATCCGCCGTATTGGCATCCAACCTCCCTCATTCTTACGGAGTTGGGCTCATCGTGCTACATTATCTCCTTTAGCTCGCGCATATTTGGAGATCAGCTTAGCTCTATCGCGCCTCGGGAAACACCCCCAGCCGACAGACACTCCTACAGAAAGGGCAGATGCATTGGTCGCCACATTGCCACCTGCGCAACCCCCCACGCATATTTTGCTATCTGAATATCAACTAGCTACATATAGCCCAAAGAAAACAGCGGACATACAAACCGCCCGTAAAGCTGGCTACGAAATACGCTGGTTGTCCTATAAAGCCCTGTACCACCGATTAATGGACCGCTTAGCTCCAAGACCAGGTTCTTCATAATTCATCGAGATACTGCCCAGATAGATAAGAAGTGATAATATAGGTCTTGTGGTCTTGTGACAATCCACCTGTAAGCCCAGAATAATGATAAACTATCCATAATCTGGTACAAACTTCGGAAGTTAGTCCAAGTTCCGAAGTTTTAATTTGAACGTCACTATATATATCTCATATCCTCTCGTTTAGGTACGGTTATGTATGAAAAAAAACCTTTAGACTATCAAGTAACCAGTTTGATCCAATTGATCGATCAAACCCGTGAGATATTAAACAGAACCTTTAGTACTCCCCCTCATCGTGTGATGGAAAATCTCACCCAAGTAAGCGAGAATCTATCCCAACTAAATGATCAAATCACCCAGATCGAAGATAAGAACAATAAACTCCAGGCTCTAATTACAATTGACCAGGTGATTAACTCATCTTTGGAGTTTAAAGATGTCCTACGGATTGTGATGGACACGATCGTAGCTCTGATAAAAGCTGAACGAGGCTTCCTTATGCTGCGTAATAGACATGGCAAGTTAAGGACATATATTGCACGTAATTGGGAGCAAGAATCTATCCACCCTTCTGAGTTCGCCTTGAGCCGAACCATAGTATCTCGTGTTATGTCCAATAGTCAGCCTGTATTAACAACCAACGCCCAGGAAGACCCACGTTTTGGTGATGAAGACAGTGTTATCGCTTACAAATTGCGATCAATATTATGCGTTCCTCTAAAAGTGAAAGAAAAGCTCACCGGTGTGATATATGCCGACAACCGTATCCATACCGGTATCTTTACAGAATACGAACTGGAACTGCTTACTGCTTTCTCAAATCAGGCTGCGGTTGCGATCGAAAATGCCCGGCTATTCGAGTCCTTAAGGCGAACACTGGCGGAAGTAACACAGTTAAATAACTTAATGGACAATGTCTTCGCTTCGATTGCCAGTGGTGTTATCACTGCCGATATTGAAGATAAAATCACATTATGCAATCGCGCTGCAGAAAATATTCTGGGGCAAAGCAGATCCGAACTTGTCGGGTACAGCATTGGCTCTGCATTAGCTTCTGTTGGCTCAAACCTAACCAGGCATATTGACTTGGTCAGAAAAACTGATCAGAATATCGTTGGGCTAGAATTAAACCCTACATTGCCACAACGTGGTCCCGTTTCCATAAGTTTCAACCTATCCCCTCTTAAGGGCGAGGATCAAAGTACACAGGGCGTAGCTATCGTCTTAGACGATCTTACAGAAAAAAAGCGTCTGGAAGCCCAAAGACGCTTATTCGAACGCATGGTATCCCCTGCAGTGATTGAACAACTTGATCCGGACAAGCTGCAACTCGGTGGCGAGCGCACCGAGATCACAACACTCTTTGTTGACATACGGGGCTTCACAGGCTTTAGTGAGGGTATAGATCCAGAACAACTAGTAACAGTATTAAACAAGTATTTAGCTGCGGCTGCTGATGCAGTACTTGCCCGGGAAGGCACCATTGACAAATTTATGGGGGATGCGGTCATGGCTTGGTTCAACGCTCCAATCCCCCAGTCCGATCACACTTTGAGGGCGATGCAAACCGCCCTTGAAATCAAAGAGTCAATACATCGCTTGCGAGACAAACTGCTCCCAGAGTTCCACTTGTCTTTTGGAGCAGGAATTCATTTTGGAGAGGCTGTACTTGGCCTGGTAGGGACAGAAAAACGATTGGAGTATACAGCTATTGGAGATAGTGTCAATACCGCCAAACGTATCCAGGAAAACGCCGCAGCCGGCCAAATACTCATCAGCAAAGAGGCTTATGACCAAGTGACTGAGCAGGTTAAAGTCCGCCTATTAGAACCTATTAACGTTAAAGGCAAGCGTCAACCTCTGAAAATTTACGAATTGCTCAACTTACGTGGGCGATCATAAATGACAAAAAATTTAACGAATCAGTATTTACTCGAGATACAGGTGCACGTGAGTATCGAAAACACAAAGAAGTATCCTACAAATCATACCAAATCTTGATATTTTTCAGCAAAAATTGCCGGTGTACCTCCCGTATGCCAAAACAATATAGTCTGTTCGTCGTAAAAAAAGCCGCTCCGTATCAGATCAATTAAACCAGCAGCTGCTCTACCTGTATAAACCGGATCTAGTAATAGCCCCTCATAAGTCGCAAATAAGCGCACTGCTTCCTTTTCTGGCTCTCCCATTACCCCATACCCATCGCCCAAATAATCAGCATTAACAATAATATCTTCACTAGAATAAGTCATTTTTTCACCAAGAAAGTCAGCCGTTTCTGTCGCTAATCCGGCAACTCTTTCTTGAAGGATAGATGCTTTTTCATCGACACTGATACCTAATATCTGACCATCATAGCCAAATATACCCGCTCCCAGCACCAGACCGGCTTGGGTGCCTCCAGATGACGATGGAAAAACAATCCAATCCGGTGCAGGTAGATTGAAAGAGGATTGTTGACACTGTTCTAACATCTCCTTTATAGCGTTCACATAAGCAGCTGCTCCAATGGCGTTTGAACCGCCATAAGGAATCAGGTATGGCCTGCGACCTTCATCCCAGGCTTTTTGAAAAGTCTTCTGTAAAACAAATTCGCGTTCTTGACTGGATGCCGGGACCAACTCTGCACCAAGTAGCATATCCAGGAGCAAATTACCAGTGGGAGGTTTTGCCGAATTTACTAGGTCCTCAGGATGATGGTCTTCCATAACGGTTGGCCTGGGAATCTTGGTTGTTGCACTTGAAGATGTCAGAATTAATATACAATCAAATCCACAGCGAGCTGCTGCAGCCGCAGTCTGCCGGCAATGGTTGGATTGGAGTGCACCTGCAGTGATTAACGTTCGGGCACCATTAGCTTTCGCCTCAGCTACTAAATATTCCAACTTGCGTGTCTTATTTCCTCCCATTGCCAATCCAGTCTGATCATCGCGTTTGACAAGCAAACGCGGTCCACCAAGTGCTTCCGACAAGCGTGGGAGTACTTCAATCGGTGTAGGAAGATGGGCAAAACGAAGACGGGGTATGTTATTCAAAGTGATCCTCCAGGATTTATCAATCAAATCTTTTAACTTATTTTGTAATTGACTTTTTTACGCGTGCCCTACCACGACCGCGCATCAGATCTAAAACACGAGGTAAAAGTCTGGTGTACAGTTGGTATATTGTTGGGCGAATTGGCAAATCCCATGCACCAATATGTCTAATTATATTCCCACCTAAACCCTCTTTAAAGCGATATACTCCCCACATAGGATCACGCTCCTCAAATCTATCGGGAGCCCCCCATAGATCATATACTGTGCATCCCGCTGCCTTTGCACGGAGCATTGCCTCCCACTGAAGCAAGTAATTAGGCATTTTCTTCCGCTGGATCTGGTTAGACATACCATATAAATACCAGGCTTTCTTAGTAAATAATACGTTGATCAAACCAGCCACGGGCTCTCCTTCTACCTCAGCGATCA
>DAOVXM010000192.1 GCA_030636125.1 Chloroflexota bacterium
AAATAACGGTGATCTGCCATGCAATATCAAATTCGTGATAGAAGGTGAAGAAGAGACTAGCAGCCTCCACCTCAACGATTTTGTAAAAAACAATCGTGAGAAATTATCTGCAGATGCCTGTATTTGGGAATTTGGAGGAGTAGATCACCGTGATGTGCCAATGCAATATTTGGGTTTGAGGGGCATTTGCTACGTTGAATTATCTGTGGAGACGGCTAAAATCGATGTTCATTCGGGCCTGGGTGGATCTATCTTTCCTAATGCTGCCTGGCGATTAATCTGGGCGCTGAACACACTCAAAGGCACAGATGAGAGAATTCGAATTCCAGGACATTATGATGCTGTGATCCCCCCCAGCCAGCGTGACCGCGAGTTGATGGAAGCTCTACCAGAAGTGGCAGGTGAATATAAACAACGGTATGGTGTAAATAATTTTCTCCACGGCTTGGAAGGAGGTGCAGAATTGCGTCTTACAGAAGTGTTTGAACCGACCTGCACAATTTGCGGTTTTACCTCCGGCTATCAGGGTCCGGGATCAAAGACTGTACTCCCAGCTCGGGCTTCCGCTAAAGTGGACTTCCGGCTTGTCCCTGATCAAACACCTGAGCAGGTTCTCAATGGATTACGCTCCCACCTCGACGAAGAAGGCTTTTCAGACGTCCAAATAACCTATCTGGGTGGCGAATCCCCTGCTCGTACTGATCCTGACGATCCATTTGTCTTTTTGGTAGTGAATTCCGCCGAATCAGTATATGGTCAAAAAATGCAAATCGTGCCGATGGTCGGCGGATCTGGCCCAAACCATGCTTTTGTTCACTATCTCAATCTTCCCATCGCCACAGCCGGTATTGGCTACCCAGGTTCCCAAGCGCATGCCCCCAATGAGAATATTCGCCTGGATCTATATCTCAAAGGTGCCAAACATATCGTTCGAATATTAAGCGCATTCGGTGAGTGATCGTTATTGCATAAATCACCTCAGTGGATCGCCGAGCCTTTGCTATAATCCAAAAAGAGTGTATGCATGAACCCTAATTTTTTTTAATATTTTCCAAGTGACAACAGAATTATCTGAAAATTAGAAGGAGGATTCCATGCTAGTTGGTGAAAGAATGAGTCACCCTGTGATTTCAATTCAACCTGATATGACTATTGTTGATGCTCTCGATATGATGAGACAAGAACACATTCGACGTGCTCCCGTCATGGAGGCTGGCAAATTGGTGGGAATCGTATCTGAAACTGATATATTATATGCTTCTCCATCACCAGCAACATCCCTTAGTATGTGGGAATTGAATTACTTACTGAGCAAGATTACAGTCAAAAAGGTAATGACTGATTCTGTACTTACAGTGACCGATGATACCCCAATAGAAGATGCAGCTCGTATTATGGCGGATAATAAAATCGGTGGTCTACCGGTTATGAGGGATGGTGATGTTGTCGGTATCATCACGGAAACCGACCTATTCAAAATCTTTTTAGAGTTGATGGGAGCGCGAGAGCTGGGGGTACGCGTAACTGCTCTGATGCACGAAGAGAGCGGTCAACTGGCGAAACTAACTAAAGTTTTCGCCGACCATGGTGGAAATATCATCGCATTAGGCACCTTTGCTGGTGAAGATCCCACGAATCGGTTGGTGATGATAAAGGTTGAAGGTATAGACCAAGCTCAAATTGAATCTCTTATCAAGCCTCTAGTTGAAGACCTGATCGATATACGAATTTGTTGTGAGTGAACTTTACATATCATACCGAAAAGACGACTCGCCGAGATAGCACGTCGTCTTTCAATTTAATTCGAAATATTCTTCTCTTCTCTGCGCAAACTTTTTTTCGCTCTTAACTTTTCCTGTCCGAGCGAACGCACACGTCTCCAAGCAGTTTCTACGATCTCAACTTCTTGATTTGTTTCGGGGAGTTCGCCATAACGTACACGGAGATAGGCATCTGTGATTGCCCCGAGCTCCATCGATAAGGTTGGGAATATGCTAACTAAATTGGGCATAAATTCTAAGGGAGTGCTCGAGGGCGGACGTGGTTGATCTAGCTTAGCACTCAAATCCATTAAGTGTGCGTATATTCGGCGTATGCGCGCTGCTGCCAGCATACGCCTCGCGTCGCGTAAGCGAATAATCTGCGCAAAACCATCCACTATCTTACCCAGGCCCCTTCGAAAAGCAGATCGCAGAAGATCGAACATATCTTCTTGATCCAATAATGTTTGGTATTCCTCGTCATCATCTTCCTGATCCTTCCCATAATAACGTCGAAGGGTCAGCAAAAGGAGTACCACAAAAAGGATGATCGTACCCCAAAGGACATAAGGTTTTACAACACTTAAGGAAATGATGAAGTGGCGTAGATCAGAGTTTTCCATATTGCCAAACCAATTGTTTATCGTGTCCAAAACTTCCCCAATTATGGACTGCAACCTATGCATCATCTCGAGGAAGAGTTGGAACATCATCTCAATATTCAACCAATCCCAGATGAGACCGATAAACCAGGTTATCAACCACATTAGTGGTGTAATTATTAAGACAAGTAAATGGATTAACCAGGCAAAAATATCAAAGATAAAGTTAAAACCCCGGTCTTTTAATAGGCTAACCGTCGCTGCCGAAACTCCCACAATGATCAGGAGGATAAATGTAATTCCTAAAAGCCACTGTCGGCTGAAAGGAATGCTCTGCCCACCCCGTAAAACACCTAATATTGATATCCGGGAAGTGCTCATAGCTAATAAACTAAAAAATAAAAATATATATAGCGTAATAATGGGTGTTCTATCGGAGAAGGCAAATAATACTCCATAAATAACAAATAGAAAGATTCCAGTTCGAAATCCGCCAATCACATTCTCAGGTGCAATATGTTTCCCTGCTAATAACATACCACGCCAACATACAAACAAGACAATTAGCATCAACATAAACTCGGACGGGATTATTCCGGTCACATCTCTAAAGTTCTGAATTTCCCTGCTTAACAACTCTGCCACACTTAAGGTCTCATGAGTATAGACCAAGGACTCAAGACCAACCAACATGCTTATCAGGATTGCGCCAACGAATAATATCCTTCGAAGTATCAATCTCAAATCAAAATGATTCATTAACCTAGTGACAAGATATGAAAACAACATTATTCCCCCAAAAACCAAAAACACCCTTCCATATGAGAGAGCATCATCTGAATATATGAAAGCTCTATACCACAATACTGCCCAACTAAGTTCCATGATAATCGAGGCAAACAATGCTAGTTCGCGCCATGCCTTAAACCGAGTACCTTTGGTGGTATCGAGTGTATCAGTCGTTTTAATTGAATCCCTTTCCATATTTACGCTTCTTCTCTTCAGGTGTGAGGCAATAAGTTCACATCAACAACTAAACCGTGGTTTCCTCATCATCCACCTCATCGAATGGCAAATGAATACTGCGCACACCAGGAAGTCTTGGAGGTGATTCTTGTGCCAATGAAAGCAGGGTTAGCTGCCGTTCATGTTTTTTCAACCGAAGCAGATTCTCTGCCAACTCTGGAGATGTGACCGCAGTTACTATTAATAAAGTAGCTCCATAAGGCACACGTGGGACTTCTCTCAATAAAAACTGCTCAAATGGCGCGACCACAACGGGTGTGACCCCAGCCAATGCTTGCAGCAAGAAGGTTAATTGTTGTGGCGATCTCCCGGGTGGAATCCTAAACGGCTGATCAGAATTTGCTAAACATCCGTTTGATATCAATCCTACTCGATAACCATCTTGTACTCCCTGGCTTACCAAAGTTGCCGCCACACTGAGTAAACGCTCAAGTAAAGCTGGATAGACACCCTCCCAATATCGATGATAAGTCGAAACATTCAAACACAGTACCATCACTTGAGCTGAAGTTGGTTGGAACACTTTCACTTGTAACTGGCATGTACGTGCTGTTGCGGGCCAATGTACACGCCTGAAGCTATCTTCAGGATGGTATTCTCTAACTCCCATAGGACGATTTGGGTCTTCAAACAAGCGCCGCCGCGAACGTTGATCTCCAAATGGGTTTTCTGGAGGTAAATCCAAGGTGTGTAGAGGTGCTAAAGTTGGAAAGACTGTTAATACCTCAACTAAATCAAGGTGACCACTCTGTTCATACATACCAAAAATATCACCAGAAGCCAATCGTACTGGACCAATTTTATAAACACCACGTTTCCGGAATAGAAGATTGTAATTTCGACGAGTACGTTCATACCATCGCAAGCTCATAACATGAACCAACAAGCCCTCACCTGATATATGACTGGGAGATAACACATTCTCATCCTCTGGAGCAACAGCTTTTGGCCAGGAGTCTTGAACACGCAACCAGGTTAAGGGTAATATTTTCCGGTTTTCAATTTCCAACCAAACTGGGTACACTTCACCTGGAAAAGCCCTGGTGTAATGGAAACGTCGGCGGTATTCAACACCAATCAATGAGCTCTTTTGCCACCAATGGGCTAATGCAAGTACAATTACTACAGTTATCGATAGAGCGAGAAGGAATGGAGACCGTAGCACCAGACCAAAATAAAAAAAGAGTGCAATTATTGGCAACCAGCGTTTTATCGACAAATCAATTCTCCACTGGTACAGGCACACCGGCTACAATATCAGCAACTAGTTCTTCCATTTTTCTTCCCCGAAGTTGAGCCTGAGGAGATATCATTAGACGATGAGTAAGGACGTAGGGCGCCAAATGTTTAACATCATCAGGCAAAACATAATCCCGATCATGTATAGCCGCCCAAGCCTGTGCTGCCTGATAGATAGCAAGGGTGGCGCGCGGGCTAGCCCCTAGTTCTACCTCTGAGTGTTGCCGCGTTGCACGTGCTACTCGTACAATATACTCTCTAACTGGATCGACAACCCTTACTTGTCGACGCTCTTCTTGGAGTTGAGTAACTTCTTCAGGTGTCGTAACAGACTCTAATTTAGGAAATGGGTCAGTAAGACGGAAACGCTCGAGTATAGCGTTTTCTTCATCTTCCTCGGGGTAACCGATGGCTATCCGCATCAAAAATCGGTCCACTTGAGCTTCTGGTAAAGGAAATGTACCTTCTAACTCCACCGGGTTTTGGGTTGCCATGACTAAGAAAGGGCGAGGTAACGCTCGTGTGACGCCATCTATCGTTACCTGGCGTTCTTGCATAGCCTCCAACAAAGCCGACTGTGTTCGTGGAGTAGCCCTATTGATCTCATCAGCTAAAACCACCTGGCTCATGATTGGTCCTGGTCTAAACTCAAATTCCTGCATTTTCTGGTTAAACCAGCTCAATCCTGTAACATCGGATGGTAATAAGTCAGGAGTGAATTGTATTCGCCGAAAGCTACACCCCAACGATACTGCAAGAGCACGTGCTAAGGTCGTTTTGCCAATTCCAGGCACATCTTCCAATAATATATGCCCCTCACATAAAACGACTGTCAGGGTGAGGTTAATTACCTCGTCTTTTCCAATTATTATTTTTTGCACGTTCTCCCGCAAGCGACGGGCGGCTTCAGCGATCATTTGACCTCCAACGATACTTTATTTCACCCCATAAGTAAATACGGACAAAAGCAAATTTTCTCTCTAAGTTTACCAGACCTCAAACGCTATCACATTATGTTTACCCTTTGTGGAAATTGAAGGTTCATCAAGATGATGTGCGTTTTGACTGTCAAAAAAATTCAACTTGCTGGAATCCGAAAACTACTCTTACACGCAATCCACATTACCATTCTTTGGTTCATTTGAAAATCTCCTTAAAAAACCCAATTTAGCAAGGTATAATTTTCAGCATGCCAACCATTGTCTCCATCGATATTGAAACTACAGGTTTAGACTTCAAAAAAGATGT
>DAOVXM010000292.1 GCA_030636125.1 Chloroflexota bacterium
ATGATTTATTGTACTTTTGTGGTGGAAAAATACTGACCTTAGGATTTACTCGGTTCAGGGAGGAAAACTCCGAAAATGGGGGGTGCGGTCGTCGCCCACACCCCCCATTTTCGGGCTCTTACCGCTTCAACGGGGTAACACCTAAATTTAAGGGGGAATCGTGTACATGTCACTATCGGGGAAATAGTCAAGCCAACCAAATTCAAATGCGGTGGTTACAAATACTCCTGGCAGTTTTTTGCCTTGAAGCACACCTGAGACTGCCTCGCCGGTCAAAGCTCTCCAACGACTACCAGTCTCTCTATCGATTAATGTACCCGGCTCATCAGAATCAGCAAAGAAGGTAAGGGGTTGATTATCAATTTGACGAATAAAAGCTACACCAGTTTGCGATTCTGGGTCAAACCAGATTAAGATAGGTTCGCCACCGATGACATCGTTAATGACACTTTGCTTGGTGAGAATATCAAATGGATAAGCCCGGGTTTTTCCGGCGAGTCGCACCCCTAATACGCGCTTTTTTGCTGAAGGTATAAAATCCTCTCGAGGAATCTGGGAATCTATCACCCCCTCACGAGCTGTATTGTAATAACTTACATAAGGATCAACTTCATAGTTAAAACGCGGACTATCCGCGTACGTACCGCAACCGAACTGCTCGCAGGTGATTGTCTTACTGAGGACCAGTGTTTCTGGATATTGAGACTTCCATACTTTCCATTCCGTGTGAATACTCGGAAAGATATCTAAACTGGTGCCATTCAGCGGACCTTCAAGGGCAACCCCATAGAGCTGACTCCACAAAGTGTCAGTCTGCCGATCGAACATCACCAATGTATTGTAGAGCAGCTTCCCTGATACACCAAAGGTTAACGGTTGGTCCTGTCCTTCCACTTGCCGGCTGAACACCAAGGCGGTATAACAAAGTGGACACCAGGTAATCGCTACCGGTTCTCCACCCACGATATCGTTTACGATTTCATGTGAGCTCAAGATTGGTATAGGATACGCACGCGCTTCGCCATTAATCAGGATGCCGATCACGCGTTCATCAGGTTCAAGGTTCTTATCCGCTAACTCAGCAGTCTCAAAACCGGGATCATCGATGGCTCGAATGCTGTCTCTACTAAGTAGAGACTTTATGTCTGAAGGATTTATAGATGGAGGAGGTATCATCTCAATGGGAGCAGTTGACCCCGCGACTGTGAATGCTTGCTCTTTTACTCCGCTTACCATCACATACCCAACCAAGGCTATCGCAATTAGGAATATGGATATCACGATAAATAACCTGTTATGAAAAGCCATAATATAACGATGCCAACTCCATCTTCATGGCACTTAGATCCTCACCGGAGTAAAAATCTGAGAGCCAGGGTTATATTATAGATGGGGCAAATAATGGTAAACTTACAAGCTGTCCACAATCAAAAAAGAGAGGAAATCATGAGCAAATCAAAACGTCAATCAGGTAAAAAACAGGATAATAAAAATCTCCTTTGGATTATCGCCGGAGCAGCATTAATTCTAGTCATCGCGCTTGGAGCAGTGTTATATTGGCCATTAAACAACACCGCGGCAAGTAGTAACCTGCCAATCGAAATATCTGTTGATGAAGCTGCGGCTAAACGAGAGTCAGGGGCGTTTATCCTTGACGTTCGTGAACCCGAAGAGTGGGTTGAATACCATATACCCGGTGCCACTCTCATACCCTTAGGTGAACTTGAGACGCGGGCTAATGAGGTACCCCTCGATCGAGAGGTTGTCGTCGTCTGCCGATCGGGCAATCGCAGTCAGGTTGGGCGGGATATATTGTTGAAGTCTGATTTTAACCAGGTAACTAGTATGGCTGGTGGTATGAAGCAATGGAGCGCCGCTGGCTATGAGACAGTCAGCGGTCCTTAGTGAGGCTAATACCAGGGGTGATTCAAGTACTACGAATTCTTAAAAGTAGTGGACGGGTATGATTACGTCCACTACTTTTATTGGACCCCATAAATCAAGGAAAGTCAAAACTCATCCATATCGGATTGTAAGGACTACTCAACTGTAACACTCTTAGCGAGATTGCGCGGCTGGTCAACGTCTAAACCACGCAAGGCAGCGATATGGTAAGCTAGTAATTGTAGTGGGATTACGGAGATCACCGGGCTTAACATCCAAGGTGTCTCGGGTACCCAGAGAACATGGTCAGCAATCGCTTCGATCTGATCATCACCATCTGTTGCTACTGCAACGACCGTACCGCCACGCGCTTTTACTTGCTCGATCTGGCTGAACATTTTCTCATACCAGGGATCCTTTAGGGCGATCACCACGACCGGCATATCTTCATCGATTAAAGCGATAGGACCGTGCTTCATTTCTCCGGCTGGATAACCCTCAGCATGGATATAAGAGATCTCTTTGAGCTTTAAAGCGCCTTCATAAGCGGTGGGCATATTAATACCACGTCCCAAATATAGGCAATGATCAGTAGTCACCAATGACCTGGCGACTTGTTCAACCTCTTCTTCACGATCCAAGCAACGCCCAGCCAATGCCGGAACCTGGCCCAGGTCATTTACTAATTGCACACGAGTTTCATCACCTAAATTACCTCGCAGTTCTGCTATAAGAATTGCCAGCATATACAAATCCACCAGAGGCGCGGTATAGGCCTTTGTTGATGCCACACCTATTTCCGGACCGGTCTGCATAGATATATACCCGTCGGCTATACGCATCGCTTGTGAGCCAATTGCATTGACGATCGACCACAATGTGGCTTTTTTAGACCGTGCCTCTTCCATGGCTGCCAAAGTGTCCGCCGTCTCTCCAGACTGAGAAATCGCCAAGACGACTGTGTTTTCGTCTACAATGGGGTCACTATAACGAAACTCTGATGCAATTTGCAATTCCACTGGAATTCGGCTAATTCGTTCGATGAGCAGTTTACCCACCATCCCAGCGTGGGCTGCGGTTCCACAGGCTGTAACGAATATCTTCTCAATACGCTGCGCTCCTTCAGAAGTCAAATTCAATTCAGGTATAAAAATATGCCCCTCTTCAAAATCCACACGCCCAGCAATCGTGTCGGTCAAGGACCGCACTTGCTCATGGATTTCCTTTTGCATGAAGTGTCGGTATTCGCCTTTTTCCGCTGAAACTGGATCCCAGGCGACGTTTTGAATTACATAACTTACATCTACTCCCTCCAATGTCATCACCCCCATTTCATCACGGGATATCACCGCCATCTGGCCTGAATCCAGAAAGATCATCTGCCTGGTGTGTTCTAAAATCGCGGGTAGATCTGAGGCGACAAACATTTCCCCTTTTCCAAAACCAATTACAACACCGCCAGCATTACCTATACGCGCAGCCACGATTTTATCAGGCTCACGTACTGAGAGTACTACGATACCATGGGCACCTTTTAAGTGGGTAAGACTCCGGCGTACCGCTTCGGATAAATCCGTTTCACTGGATAGATAGCGTTCTACTAAGTGAACAATAACCTCTGTATCTGTTTCTGATTGAAAAGCCACTCCCTCCGCGATCAATTCATCACGCAATTCCAGGTAATTTTCGACGATGCCATTATGTACAACGACAACCTCACCCGTCATCCCAAAATGGGGATGGGCATTACGTGCGCTAGGTTCTCCGTGAGTCGCCCAACGGGTATGCCCAATTCCGATGTTCCCGTGAATCGGCGACTCTTCCACCAAGGATACCAGACGCCCAAGTTTACCAGCATCGCGACGGACTTCTATACAACCATCTTGTATAACCGCCAAGCCAGCTGAATCATAGCCGCGATACTCCAAACGCTTTAACCCGCCCAGAATTATGGGCGTAGCGTCTCGCGGCCCAATATATCCAACGATTCCACACATGGGGATCCCTCCATAAACTAAATCTCGCAAGGGCAAAGCTTTATTGCCATGCGTTCCATTCTTCCTTATTTAATTTAACCACCAATCTCCACATTTTTATCTACATGGTTACCCTGGTAGCGTTGTTTGGGAGTTGTTTGCTGGAGGGAGACGACGGGTGATGGCGCACCCGGAGGGCTTCCGCTGATCATTCGATTTTCCCGGCTTACAGGCTAGTGCAGTTGGGCCTAAATGCATCGGGGGTTTCTGTTGTCTCCTGCCCAATTGCTTAAAGTGTTGCGCCATTGTTACCAAACTATCGAGTCACTTTCGCCGCGCAACACTAGCAGCCTGCTTGTAGTCCAGTTAACCCGTCCTCGTAGACGGGAACCCTCATCCTCGTCACCCTAAAATCATTTGACAGGCAACTACATAAAGCTCTAAGTTAGATCATCCTGCCAGACAATATTCAGGGCCAAGCGCTATCTTCCCTGATTTGCGACCAAGCACCTCCTTCGAATTGATGATATGAAATTATCCACAATCACCAGCTACTATAAGTCTCTAAGCTAGCAGCGGTGACCGATTAAACAGTTTGTTCATTATATCGCGATATAACCCATGCGATAGCCCCACATCTGCTTCCTTCCACAGAAGTGCCTAGAGACCCAGTCTTTGGGCGCCATACCGTCATCCATTTAATACGTAGATTCAACTCATAAGTGCTACACTAAAGGTCAAGAAGAGAGGCAAGCTATGATAGGATAAATGC
>DAOVXM010000382.1 GCA_030636125.1 Chloroflexota bacterium
AGGAGACCTTTGCCCCCATCCTCTATTTATTGGAATACCAGGATTTGGAAGAGGGCATTTCCTTACATAACGCTGTCCCCCAGGGCTTGTCGAGTGCTATCTTCACCGATAGCCTGCAAAAAGCTGAGGCTTTCCTCTCAGTGGATGGTTCTGATTGCGGCATAGCCAATGTTAATACTGGTACCTCGGGGGCTGAGATTGGTGGCGCCTTTGGCGGTGAGAAAGCAACCGGTGGGGGGCGTGAATCGGGCTCAGACGCCTGGAAGGCATATATGCGGCGACAAACAAACACCATCAATTGGTCCAAAGATCTGCCGCTAGCCCAAGGGATCGAATTCGGGGATTAGGTGGATTTCTCAAGCCCCAAGTGGGAATGTTATCCAGTGACGAATTAGATAATCCCAGCCATCATTCTGGACACTGCCTGATAGACAGGAGATTCATCCCCTAATTCAACTAGGGGGCGACCATTAAACTCGAACTCAGCCAACTCCAGGTCCGCTGGGATGGTCCCTAACAAAGGTATATCCAGCGCATCAATTCTTTTCTGAAGTGGCTCCGGAATTACTCCCATGAGCCGATTTAAGATCAGGTAAGCATTCTCAATCCGAATGTCCAGATCATTCCGGAATCCTGCAATACGTTCTGCCGCGACTATTCCCCTTTGTGTTGGATCGCTAACTATTAGCAAATGCTCGACATCGCGCGTTGTGCGCCGGCTGAGGTGCTCCATACCAGCCTCGTTATCGATGACCACATAACGATAATTCTTGCTAATCGAATCGATCACTTCGCGCAAATTATGATTAACTGCACAATAACAACCTGGTCCTTCAGATCTGCCCATTGCAATCAAGTCAAAGTGATCGCCCTCCGCCAAAGAAGAACGTACTTCATAATCCAAATAATCATGTTTGGACACTCCACCAGGCATCGACCCCATCGCTGCACCACCAGTCATCAATGACTGCTGGACCTGGGCAAGCATCCCCTCGCGGATATCTCCCACTGTCCATTCTAGATCAAGCCCAAGTACCATGTTCAGATTGCTACTTGGATCAGCATCTATCGCCAGGATCGCTCCTGTATGATTATTTGCTAAATATTTAATCACCATACCTGCGATCGTGGTTTTACCAACTCCGCCCTTACCTGCCAGTGCTATTGTTGTGGTCATTTTGACTCCTTCAACCAATAAAATACTCGAGCTTACCCCCGAGAGATCAACTTTTCAGCCATTACTTCGGCTGCCTCCCGTAATTTGGGTACATGATCATATACCGCCACACCTAACCTGTCAGCCTCTTGAACACCAAGGTCTGCTGGCAGTATACCCAATAAGGGTAGGTCACCGGCTTCCTCCTGCAGGAAAACTTCCTCATCAGTATTCAAGACCTTATTTCCTACCAACCACAGGCGCCTTAGACCGATATCAGTAGCAAGTTTTTTTATTTGTGATGCTGTGCCAAGACTCCGCCGGGTCGGCTCCACGACAATAAGCATTGCGTCCACAAAATCGACAGTCGCCCTTCCCAGGTGCTCAACACCTGCGTACATATCCAGTACCAGGACATCATCTTTGCGGAAAAGCAGATGTGTAAACAGGGTCTTGAGCATAGCGCTCTCAGGACAGATACAGCCTGAGCCGCCAAGATCAACTGCCCCCATCTCGAGCAAGCGCACTTGGCGATGAACCACACTGAACCGCTCCGGAATATCATCCACGCGTGGATTGATTGTAAAAAAGCCGCCTACCGTACCCGGTTTGGCTCCGGTTCGCTCGTAGATCAGATCGTCCATCTCCGAAATTGGATGTAATTGAGCGCGCAAATCATCCGGAAAACCCAACGCTCCTGCTAAACAAGGTGATGGGTCAGCATCCACAGCTAACACATCCCTACCGGCATCGGCATAAGCCTGTGCCAGTAAAGCTGCTAGTGTTGTCTTACCAACACCTCCTTTTCCTGTTATAGCCAGCTTCATTCTCGCTCCTTAATGGATCTCCCAATATATGTTAATTGTAACTGCTCAGGCTGCGGTGAGAAGTCATCTCCCTGCCCTAGGCTGGGTAGTTACTATTTATTCAATTTTTTGCTTTATTCGTTTCACTTGCGGGCCATCTGGTGTATCTTTAATCTCATAGCCAGCTGCGTTAATCTGTTCTCGTATTGCGTCAGCTTCGGCCCAATTTTTTTGAACACGAGCTTTTTGACGCTGTTCCAGCATAGCCATAATATCTTCAGCGATGATCTCTTCTTTTGGTTGCCATTCAGCTAAATTTAAACCCAATACAGCATCAAACATCTTAAGCGTGGCTTTCTTCGTTGAATTCGGTAGATCACTCTTTACTAAATCCCATGTCACCGCTAATGCGCGCGGCATATTCAGATCTTGGTTAATTTGCTCCGTGAATTTATCCATATAGTCTTCATCAACAATACCAGGTTCGCCCATCTCAGTAAACGCTATTCGCAAACGGTCCAAGGATGTCGCCGCACTATCAAGCCCTTCCCAGGAAAAAGTGAGCTTGCTCCTGTAGTTAGCATTTAATGCGAAGTACCTGTATGCTAACGGATCATACCCGCGGTTAATCAACGATTGAACTCGCAAGAACTCGCCGGAAGACTTTGACATCCGATCGGTATCTAACTGAAGGAAGTAACCATGCATCCAGAAATTAGCTAAACGGGTTCCGTAGCACGCTTCTGTCTGGGCTATTTCATTCGGGTGGTGCACTGTAATGTGATCTTCTCCACCAGAGTGAATATCAAAAAACGTTCCCAGGTATTTTGCGGACATCGCTGAACATTCTATATGCCACCCAGGGAATCCAACCCCCCAAGGGCTATCCCATTCCATTTGCCGTCTCTGGTTTTCCGGGCTAAATTTCCACAAAGCGAAATCGGTTAGATTATGTTTTTCACCCATATCGATCCTGGAGCCCGCCTGTAAACCCTCGATATCCAGCCGAGCCAAGTATCCATAATCCGGCATTTTTGAGGTATCGAAATAGATTCCATCCGACGTCCGATAAGTAAACCCTTTCTCCTCGATGCATTGGATAAAATCAATTTGCTCTTGTATATGCTCCGTAGCCCGGCACCAGATGGTGGGCTCGAGGATATTCAAATGATGCATATCGTCAATAAACGCCCGAGTATAGAGCTCAGCAATTTCCCAAGCTGTTTTACCTGTCCTGCGAGACCCTTTTTCCATCTTATCCTCGCCGGTATCAGCATCCGAAACCAGATGACCCACGTCAGTTATGTTCATGACATGTTTGACTGTGTAGCCATTGAACTCTAACACCCGGCGCAAGATGTCTTCAAAGATATATGTTCGCAGATTACCGATATGGGCATAATCGTAAACCGTTGGCCCACAAGTATATAAGCCAACTTCTGGTGGATTAATTGGTTGAAATTCTCTCAAGCTACGTGTATAAGTGTCATACAATCTAAGTTTCATAAAGGAGTCTTCATCCTTTTAATATTGTTACATTTTGTTCAATTTTGAATTTTGCGCATGTATTATACTCGCAAGTTTCAATCTTCACAAAGCTATCGCATTTTCCGAATATTGAAGTTTGTAATTGTGACGACTTGAATTACCCCACCTGGTGCCAATCGCTATTCAGCGACCTCTTTTTGCAGTTTTTCTACAATATCCGCAGGAAGTTCTTTCCATGGCAAATCTAATAACGCCCCCTGCAATGCGTAGAGCATATTCAAACTGACCAGGTCAGGGTATGCTGATTTTACACGTTTATACGCCTCAGCTGCTACTATATCATACAAATCTTCTGGAGAGTGTATACCTACTGATTCGAGCCATCTTGCGCTTTTCTCACCGGTATTCATTAAGGATGTAAGAGAAGATTTCATTGTTTACGAAAAAAACGCTATCACCATAAAC
>DAOVXM010000231.1 GCA_030636125.1 Chloroflexota bacterium
TGAGATTGAAGGTGCAATCAATCAAGGTTCGTCAGAAGAAAAGGTGTATATTGGGGACAAAGTAATTCAGGTTGGTTCTTCACCATGGAAAGACTTTACCAAAAATTTATTTAACCCCGGTGGTGAGATTGTAACCGGTCGCCAATTGCCATTGACAATTCGAAGAGGCGAGCAGGAATTTAGCACTATATGGGTCGTTCCAGGGGCTACCCGGCAAGAACAGTTAGCACGTTTCACCGAGCCTTGGTGGTTGGGCTATATGTTCTGGATTGCGGGAACATTGGTGATTCTATTCATCCGACCCAGACATAGTCGCAGGATGCTATTGGCAGTTTTCTTATATTTAGGCGCCATCTGGTTAACCGCCGGACTGGTATCAGGTTGGGGCAATGGAGGAATTTGGCGAAGCTCTAGTATCCTGCACTCTGCTTTCTGGATTATTATGCCGATTTCGCTGCACTTCCACTGGACCTTTCCAAGTCATCTAGCACGTCCACCAAAATTCTGGTGGCTGATCTATATAGCAGGCATCGGCTTGGCTATTGCGGAGTGGCTCCATTTAATGCCGCAGACCGCCTATTTAATTGGCGGGCTGATCGCAGCTATCGGTAGTTTTGTATTACTCTTCTTGCATGCACTCGTTCAACCTAATCATCGCCGAGATGTCATTCCCCTGGTTATCCTAATTGGCCTTGCCTTTTTACCAGTGATCTTTGTTGGTGTATCTACGCTTATAAATCCGTTTAGAAACACAAATAATATAGTTTTAATTACATTGATGGCCATTCCTTGGGCTTATTTATTCGCCGTTTATCGCCGACAATTTGGAGAAATGGAGCTCCGCCATAACCGCATTGTTTCGATAGTAATTTTCCTAGCTCTATTGAGTATCATTTTCGTCACTTTCGGGATTTTCATCGAAAGTCGATATGCACATATGAATTCTGTATATCGGGTTGCTTTAATAATTCTCACCGCTGTATTCTCTTCAATTCTAACCATCTCACTTTATACACCGTTTCAGCGTTTAATTGATCGATTCGTAATTGGAATCCCCTATGACACATCCCACCTGCTGGAGACATATTCCTCACGAATCGCAACCAGTCTGGATAAGGAATCGTTGACCCATATCCTGATTGAAGAAATTCTCCCTAGTATAATGGTCAGGCAGTCCGTCTTATATCGATTCAAAGCAGTAAACGAAATCCAGACGCAATTTTCCGTTGGCACAACAGATGAGGACCTACCTGATTCAAAGGTGGTCACAGAGATGCTCCAGGATTATCACGTCGATCGCAATCGAATCTATCACAAGAAAGTAGATGAGCCTTATAACTGGATCAGACTCATTCTTCCATTAAAACTAGAAAACAAACTTATTGGTGCCTGGTTACTTGGGCAGCACGACCCGGATGATTTCTATTCCAAGTCTGAGATAAATATGCTTCAGGCAATTGCAGACCAAACCGCTATTGCTCTGACGAATATCGACCAGGCTGAATACCTTCATGCGCTTTATCAAATCAATATTGACCGGCATGAAACAGAGAGACAGAAACTGGCGCTGGAATTACACGATCAGGTGCTGGGTCAATTGGCGCTGATGATTTTAAATCCCAAGGAAGAACAATATTCTGATCAAGCAAATGAAACCTGCATGAATATCGCGGCCAGCATCAGAAGAATGGTTGATGGGCTGCGTCCTGCCATGTTAAATTATGGTCTTTGCCATGCGATAGACGAACTCTGTGACAATATTTATGAGCTTTCAGATAACGGTTTGATCATAAAGATTGAGCTGCCATTCACCGGAATTCGTTACCAACCACAAGCAGAGCTTCATCTTTACCGCATAATTCAACAAGCATGTTACAACACTTTACAACATGCTCAAGCCAAAAAATTATCCATCAGCGGCTCTATGGAACCAGGCTTCGTTAATCTGATCATAGAGGATGATGGGATTGGATTCCAAATTGGTCAACACTTAGACCTACCTGAATTGCTTTCAAAACGCAACTATGGCATTGTCGGGATGTACGAAAGAGCGGCGTTGATCGGTGCTGAATTTGATATATCTTCACATCCTGGACTTGGCACGAGTATCCGCATAGATTGGAACGCTGAAGCAGCTCGAGTTGTCTATGGAGAAGCTGATAAACTTGCCTCATTTGATGCGTTTTAGATCAATATTTATCAGCCTGCTGATATTTTCGGTGACCTCCTCGATCTTTATCGCAAGCGCGCAAGAAGAGGAATTTAAACGTGTATTAATTCCACTTGGTAGCGACCACCCGGTTACCCTGTCAGGATTCATAAACACGGCTCAAACCCGCACCCACGATAATAACCTCAAAATATTATTACTCCCGATCGGTTACGCTAGTGACCCAAACACAATCTCAAGCTCCGAACGAAGTAAAGACCTCAACCAGGCTGGAGCATTTCGATCCCAGGTAGACCAAGCATGCAGGGAAAACACACCCGAGGGCACTATTTGTAATGTTTTCCTCGCCCCTATACTAACCAGATACGACGCCACTGAAAATGCGCTTAGATATTTCACGGATGATTTATCTGCTATCTTAATATTGGATGGAGACCATATTATCGCCCGTCAAGTCATCGGCGGAACTCCTATGGAGCAGGCCTTGGATGAAGCCTACCAGAATGGTGTAATAGTGGCCGGGTCTGGTGATACAGGCAACTTATTATCGCTCACTATGATGGGAGGATATAACCAGGGTTTTTCAGAACCGACGGCGCTTAATTTTGGATCGGCGGATGTATGGAACGATGCCGAAAAACACGGGCTTCTCTTCGGAAATCAAGACGCCATAATTGATCAAAACTTTTTTATCGAAAACAGAATTGGACGTTTACTCAATGCTATCACGTTACCCAACAGTCCCCGTGTAGGAATCGGAATCGACGCGAACGCTGGTTTAAACATTATCAATGGGACACTATTGGAGGCTACTTTTGGCAACAATCCGATTACTATACTAGATGCAGAAACATATCACGCGGCTCAATCAATACGATACAACGGTCCGGCAAACACGCTTAGTTTGCGCAATGTGTTGATCCACCTTATAGCCCCGGGCTGGTCCTATAACCTGGATTCAAAGCAAGCCTCTCTCGCTCCACCACCCACACGAGTTTCGCGATCGTTTGATGATCTCTCACTACCACAAGGCGCCGGCCCATTGATCGTCGCTGGCGACTTGAGTGAATCGCTTGAAAATAATCTAATTCTGGAGCGTTTCGTAAAAATGACCAAAAGTCATACAGGAGATATTTTAATTGTGCCAATTGGATATTCTTCTGAGCAAGACGCAGAAACAGCATCCAGGCTATACGCAGATGCCCTAGGTGCGCCATCTCACACTTATGTACCCACAAGAGATGCAGGAGTCTCGATCAATTTACCTGACCAACTGAGTGGAATTCTAATAATTGGTGCGGACCAATCCGAAGTACAAATTGAAGCGCTATCAGCGCTCAAAGATGTCTGGCTCGCAGGGATACCTGTACTCGCAGATAACGCTGGAGCCGCAATCATTGGAGAATCTTATTCGGCGTTTGGACCGACACCAACCCAGAAAATTAACCGGGAAAATGCGATCCAGGTATCATTTTTGCCAGAAAATTCTGCGATAAAGCCCGGTCTTGGTTTTTTAGACGTATCTTTCGAACCTAAGCTGATATCGGATAGTCGTTGGAGTCAGCTTATCTCATTAGCTTACAGAAGACCCGAAATACTGTCTATCGGCTTAACAGACAAGACCGCCATTGAAGTATCCCGGAAAGGCCCAATAATCCGAGGCGACAATGTTGCCATCGTGCTTGACTTACGCGATGCCAGCCTCGAACTAGGCGATAACGGCAGACTAGTAATAGGAAATGGATTCTTGGATGTTTTTTCATTGGGAGACAAGGTTCAACCTATCGATGCAGATATATTGTCAGAACCAGACCAAGCCCCAACACCGGAGCTTCCCACAGCGACCTTAGCTGGCTACATCATTATTACACCCACCTTTTCCCCGTCCCCCTCACCCACTGTTGAACCAACAGTGGGACCAACACCCACTAAAACACCCAAGCCTACTACAACACCATTGACCATCCCACCGCCATCCGATCCTGGGACAAGTAATCTAATGGTATTATTTGGTATTCTGATCGGAGTGGTGATTCTAATTGGAATCGGATTGAATTACAGACGAATTTTTCCAAAATAACCCCCTATGGAGGCAAGTCATGACCGAACGCAAGAAAGTAACCATTACCACATTATTCAAGAAAGTCGCCGCCGGTGAACCAATTACATGGCTAACCTGTTACGACTATCCTACAGCCTACTTCCAGGAGCAGGCGGAGATCGATATGATCTTGGTAGGCGATAGCCTTGGGATGACCATGCTGGGCTATGAGACCACGCTACCAGTAACAATGGACGATATGATCCGCCACTCTCAAGCCGTTCGACGAGGTGCAGAAACCCCTTTTGTGGTGGGCGATATGCCCTATATGAGCTACCAACCAAGTGTTGAGACTGCCATTCGCAATGCTGGACGTTTTATGGCTGAAGCTGCTTGTGATGCTATAAAACTTGAAGGAGGTGCAGAGATGGCTGACCGAATTCATGGAATTGTCTCCGCTGGTATCCCTGCACTTGGACACCTGGGATTAACCCCCCAAAGTGTCAGTGCCCTTGGCGGTTTTCGAGTCCAGGGTAAAGGAGCACTTCAAGCAAAAAAGATCATTGATGACGCAAAAGCACTCGAAGAAGCTGGAGCGTTTGCAATATTATTAGAAATGGTGCCTGATCGAGTGTGCAAATTAATCACGCAGCGCGCCGAAAATTGTATTATTATGAGCCTTGGCTCAGGACCGGATGCGCATGGACAATTATTAATTTACCACGACATGTTCGGTCTGTACCCCCGCTTTAAACCTCGCATGGCCAAAGTTTTTGGCAATGCTGGCGAGGTGATCCTTGATGGAATTAAAGGGTATGTCGCTGAGGTCTCCGACAAGTCATTCCCACAGCCTGAAAATTATTTCAGTATCAAAGATGAAGAATACCAAGAGCTTTTACAAATATTAGATTAAAACATATCTATCATCTTGGTACCATAAAA